>CALLZA010000192.1 GCA_937858165.1 uncultured Ardenticatenia bacterium | reverse complement strand
TTTTGTTATTTTTGTACCTCAGTGTTTTTTTGCTCTTTTTTTTTTTTAATGATACGGCGACCACCGGTATCTACACTAGGTCGCTCGGCGGCAGCGTCAGATGTGTATAAGGGACAGGTTGAGGTCAAGGTGGTGGAGAATCGCCTTGCCGTAGATGACGCGAAACGCTCCGGCGGCAAAGGGCAACTCCTCGGCGTTGGCCTGGACAAAGTGGGCGCGCGCGTCGGGCAAGGCATCGCGCACGCGTTCACGGGCGCGGGCCAACTGGACGTGAGACAAGTCGGTGCTGATGACCGTCAGCCCACGTTCAGCCAGGGCGTAGGTCTCCTTGCCCTCGCCACAGCCCATGTCGAGCACGCGCTCGCCGGGCGCGGCAGCCAGGAAGTCGATAGCCGGGCCGACGACGGCATCGAACGCCGGAGGATCATAGAGCAGTTCGTCCAGGGAGTAACGACGGTGGGCCTCCTGTTCGTGCCAGGCGAGTTCGGCCTGGATAACCGCGCGGCGACCGCCGACCGCCGGCAGAGGTGTCAGGTTCCAGGTTCCAGGTTCCAGGGCAGAGCGCTCTTCCTCTAGCCCCTGGCCCCTGGCCCCTGGCCCCTGCTCTTGCTCTTGCAGCGGTCGGCGGTCGGCCGTCGGCCGTCGTTCCTGCCCCATCACTCCTCCCTCCGCAACACCGCGTGGCCGCCGAACTGGTTGCGCATGGCCGCCAGCAGCTTGGCGGCGTAGCTATCGTCCTGGCGGCTGACAAAGCGCATCAGGAGGGCCAGGGTGATGACCGGCGCGGGCACGTCCTGGTCGATGGCCTCGGCCACCGTCCAGCGCCCTTCGCCGCTGTCGGCCACCCAGCCGCGAATGTCGCTCAACTCCGGGTCTTCGGCCAGCGCCACGGCCGTCAGGTCGAGCAGCCACGAGCGGACGACGCTGCCGTGCCGCCACAGTTCGGCGATCTGGTGCAGGTCGAGGCCGAACTCGCGCTTGGCGCGCAGAATCTCGAACCCCTCGGCGTAGGCCTGCATCAGCCCATACTCGATGCCGTTATGCACCATCTTCACGAAATGGCCCGCGCCGGGCGGTCCAACGTGGGCCCAGCCCCGATCGGGCGCCGGGGCCAGCGTCGCCAACGCCGGGCGCAGGTGAGCGATGGCCTCCGGTCGGCCGCCGACCATCAGGCTATACCCCTCGGCCAGCCCCCAGATGCCGCCGCTGGTGCCGCAGTCGACCAGGTCAATGCCCTTCGCCGCCAGCAAAGTCGCCCGGCGCATGGTGTCCTTGTAGTTGCTGTTGCCGCCGTCCACGAGAATGTCGCCGGCGCTCAGCCGTTCGCTCAGCAGCAAGAGTGCGTCCTCAGTCACCTGCCCCGCCGGCAGCATGAGCCAGACGACCCGCGGCGCGCTGAGGCGGACAACGACATCCTCGAGCGACGTTGCCCCCTCGGCCCCTTCGGTCTCGGCGGCACGCACCGGCTCGGGCGAGCGGTTGTATACGACTACGCGATGGCCGCCGCGCAGCAGCCGCGAGGCCATATTGCCGCCCATCCGACCCAGGCCGATCATTGCCAGTTCCATTGCCAACTCCTTTGTATAGCAGTCCCTTTTCTAGACAATCGCCGGCCACCTACGGTACGGTCAACACACTGTTGAGGCCACCCGCGCTATCCGGCACCTGTCTCTTATACACATCTCCGAGCCCACGAGACCGTACTAGATCTCGTATGCCGTCTTCTGCTTGAAAAAAAAAAAAATACAACATCCTTACACCTCACTATGACAGCACTCTACA
>CALLZA010000191.1 GCA_937858165.1 uncultured Ardenticatenia bacterium | reverse complement strand
TGGTCTGTAGTTACTTATCTGATTGTTTTCGTTGACTTGCTCTATCTGTTTTTTTTTTTTTATTTTTTTTTTTTTTTGATGATACGGCGACCACCGAGATCTACACTAGATCGCTCGTCGGCAGCGTCAGATGTGTATAAGAGACAGGGCTGCGGCCGACCGTGCTTGAGCAGGAAGGGCTGGTCGGTGCGCTGCGCCACCGGCTGGAAGCGGTCGAACAGCGGGCCGGCATCCAGGCCCGGCTTATCGACGAGGGGGATGGGGCCATTCCGGCCGCGGCCCAAAACGAGCTGTTCCTGATTGCCCAGGAAGCGCTCAACAACTCCCTCAAGCACGCCGCCGCTTCGGCTGTGACGGTCACCGTCGGCGCCGCACCAGACAGCGTCTGGCTGGAGGTGCGCGACAACGGCCGCGGCTTCGCGTTGGACAACGGGCAGGCCAACGGTCTGGGCCTGAACAGCTTGCGCGAGCGCATGGCCAAGCTGGGTGGCCGGCTGTCAATCGAGAGCGCGCCGGGCGGCGGCGCCGTCGTGCGCGCCCAATTGGCGCTCGATGGCAACGGAAGGGGCGATGGGTGACACGCCGGGCCACCCGCACCGGACCGACGCGCCGTCTTTCGCTGCCGCATCCCCTACCCCGTCGCCGGTTGATCACCTGCTGGCGGCCACACCCCTATTTGCCCGCGTCTTTCGCCACAGCCCGGTCGGCATGGTCATCGTCGCGCCCGACGGCCGAATTGCCGCCGCCAACGACGCCTTCGGCCAGGTACTCGACCAGCCGCCGGCGGCGCTCATCGGTCGCACCACGCTCAATCTGGGCCTGCTCCACGCCGGCAACGAACTTCCCTTCGCCCCCCGGCCAGACGACCCGCACGCCGACGTACCCCTGCGACTGCGCGACGGTGACGGCCGCATCCGTCACTTCATCGCTTCCGTCCAACCCCTCACCATTGGCAGCGAACCGTACGCCGTCAGCTACATTCAGGACGTTTCCGAACTCAATCGCCTGAGCCACGCCCTGGCCCAGAGCGAAGAACGCTTCCGCCTGTTCTTCGAAAACGCCCCTCTGGCCCTCGTCGTCAGCGACGCCGCCACAGGGCAGATCGTCGACGTCAACACCACGGCCTGCCGCCAGTACGGCTATTCGCGCGCTGACTTCTTGACCGCGCCGGCGGAACAGCTCGCGCCGCTCGTGGCCGCCAAACCGGGCGTGGCCCAACACACCACCGCCACCGGCCACTTGCTCGACGTAGAGACGACCCCCTTCTTCTTTGACCTCGCCGATCGCTCCCTGCAAATGAATGCCCTGTTGGATGTAACTGAGCAAACCACTACCACCAGGGCGCTGCGCGACAGCGAGGAGCGTTTTCGCATCGTCGCCCAGGTGTCCAACGATGGCCTGTGGGATCGGGACCTGAGCAGCGATTGCCTCTGGTGCAACAACGGTCGCCGGCTCTACGGCCAATTCCCCTACGATCCCGCTCACCCCTGGGCGGCGCGCATCCATCCCGACGACCTGCAACAGGGCATCGCCGACTTCGTCCACGCCCTGGAGGCGCGGCAGCCGGGCTGGACAAGCGAGTACCGTGTCCTGCGCTCCGACGGTTCCTGGGCCAATGTGCTGCAACGCGGCTTCATTCTCTACGACGGCGAGCAACCGGTGCGGGCTTTGGGGGCAACGGTCGACATCACCGCCCCGCTGCAACTGGCCGAGGCTGAAGCGCAAGCCGTGGCCGCCGAACGCCAGCGGCTGGCCCGCGATCTGCACGATTCGGTGACCCAGTCGCTCTACAGCGTCAGCCTGTTGGCCGAAGCCGCCCGCCGCCACGCCCTGGAAGGGCAAGAGCCGGCCGCGGCCGAATTCATCGGCCGGCTGGGCAGCCTGGCCCACCAAGCGTTGCGCCAGATGCGGCTGCTCGTCTACGAGCTACGCCCGGCGGTGCTCGATACCGAGGGGCTGGCCGGCGCGCTGCGCCACCGGCTGGAAGCTGTCGAACGGCGCGCCGGCATCCAGGTCAACCTGGTCATCCGCGGCGAGCGGACGATTCCCACCCTCCTCCAGGGCGAGATATATCGCGTGGCCCACGAAGCGCTGAACAACGCCCTGACCCATGCCGCGGCCACGGCCATCACCGTCCGCCTCGACACCCTGGGCAATCCCATGTTGCTCGAAGTCATTGACAACGGCCGTGGTTTCAATAGCAGCGCCCCGTCGCTGGGCCGTGGCCTGCCGACCATGCGCCGGCGCAGCGAGCAGCTTGGGGGCGACCTAGCAATTCACTCGACCACGCGCGGCACAACCGTCCGCCTTAGCCTGCCTCTGCTTGCTGCCTAGACGACCGTTTGCCTTCGCCGTTTAAGTAATTCGGCCCATGTTGTTGGACAACACCGCCGGTATAATGCAGGTGTCCTTTTAGCCTGTCAGGACGGTCGTTGCATGGTAGCGCCAACTTTTGCACCCGGCACACTATTTTCCCGTATATTCCAAGCCAGCCCCGTCGCCATGACGGTTAATGCCCTGCCGGATGGGCGTTACATCGACGTCAACGACTCGTTCACCCAGCTTGTTGGCTACGCGCGCGACGAACTCATCGGCCGCCGTGCGGTCGACCTGGGCATCCTGGAACCCCGCCAGCGCGAAAAGGTTGTGGAGAACCTGCTCCAGTCGCGCGGTCTGGCCAATGATCCCCAGGTGTTGCACCATCGCTCCGGCGAACCGCGCCAGGTGATCGTCTCGGCCCAGTTAGAGGAGCACGAGGGTACGCTCTTCACGGTCGCCATCATCCAGGACCTGACCGACTACCATCGGACCCAAAACGTCGTGCGCGCCTACGAATCGCGCTTCCAGTTGTTCTTCGAAAGCATGCCGCTGCCCGTGCTCGTCTTCGAGTTGGAGACGCTGCGCATCCTGGACGCCAACCCGGCCGCCTGTGGCGTCCATGAGTACACGCTCGACGAGCTGCGGGCCATGACCATCCTCGACATCAGCCCGCCGGAGGAGCGCGACACGCTGCTGGCCCAACTGCCCCACCTGTGCGCGGATGAGCCTAGCGCCGCCGTCTGGAAGCACCGCAAACGCGACGGCGCGCTCATGGAGATGGCGGTCAGCGGCTACACACTCGAACTGCACGGCCGCCGCGTCTGCCTGGCGGTGCTGCGTGACATCACTCAGCAGATGGCCGCCGAACGCGCCCTGATCGACAGCGAGCAGCGCCTCCGGATCATCACCGAATTGAGCACCGACGGCATCTGGGATTGTGACCTGTTGACTAAGGCTGTCCGCCTCAACGAGGCGTTCCGACTGATCTATGGCGCGCCGGACGATGTAGAAGACCCTGTCTCTTATACACATCTCCGAGCCCACGAGACCGTACTAGATCTCGTATGCCGTCTTCTGCTTGAAAAAAAAACAAAAAAAAAAACTGTATACAGAGATACCGACTAATAAAATAGAGACAGTACTACCATAAGAGCCTCTATGATACACACTATAGATCATATGACAAAATACTATATATGAACGTAATATT
>CALLZA010000190.1 GCA_937858165.1 uncultured Ardenticatenia bacterium | reverse complement strand
TGATGAAGGGATTGGCCTTTCTTTCTGCCGGTGCGCTGTTGTATGTGATGCATACGGCGCGCGGCGAGCACGACCCGCTGCTGATTGCCGATCTGGCCGGAGCTTCACAAAAGTACCCTTTGGTTGCGCTGGTGTTTAGCATTGCGCTGCTGGGGCTGGGCGGGCTGCCGCCGTTGGTAGGCTTCATGTCCAAATGGCAAATCTTGGTGGCCGGATTTGAGACGCGCAGTTTGATGATGGTTGGCATCATTGCATTTGTGGCGTTGAACAGCGTGCTGTCGTTGGCATATTATGCGCCGATGGTGAATGCGGTGTATCGGAAACGGCCGTCAACGGCCGTTCTGTCCGGCCAACCTGTGCCGGCCATGATGAATATCCCTCTGGTTCTGCTGGCGGCAGCCATATTGATTGTTGGTTTCTGGCCCAGTCTGGTAAATGGGGTTGTGCAACCAGCCGGGACAGCCCATCTGTCGCAACAGGGCTGTTCCCTGCTGAAAGAGCGCCGCCCGTTCGCCGGCATCGGCGACGACGGCTGACAGCGAGAAGAGGCAGCCCGCTTCGTCCATCGGCCGCGCGTGCTGCCGCGCCAGGGCCAGCGTTTGTCGCAGCAGCGTCTCTTGCTCCGCCGGCGGCAGGAAGAGGGCCAGGCAGCGGGCGGTCACAATCCGCAGATGGGGAAACGCCTCACGCCAGGCAGCCTCGTAGTTCTCCTGCGCCAACTGAGCCGCTCGCTGCGTCTGCCCCGTGCCACTCAGGTAGAGGATCAGATCGATGGTCGTAACGATCGTCCCTTCCAACCGCCCCTGTTGCCGGTAGAGGTCGAGACCGAACTCGATGTCGGCCAGCGCCTCCTCGTGGCGGCCCAGCCCCAGTAGCGCGTAGCCGCGATTGCCTCGCCCGCGGCTCAATTCAGCGTCGTTGCCCAACTCGGCGGCCAGAGCGATCATGCGGTTGGTGTAATCGAGCGCCGCCTCCATGCGGCCCAGGGCGATGTAGATGGCGCCCAAGTCGCCGAACTCGCTGACCAGTTGGGCGCGGGCGTTGACCTCCTCGGCGGCGCGAACGGCGGCCAGCTTGTACGCCTCCGCGGGGCCATAGCGCGACATGCTGTAATAGACCGTGCCCAGATTGGCCTCGGCGAAGGTGGCTTGCAGCGCGTCGCCCGCCTGCCGGAATAAGATCGCCGCGCGCTGCAAGTCGTCGGCCGCCGCCGCATACTGGCCGCTGACCCAGACAATCGTCGCTCGGCGCACGTAGGCGTTGGCCAGGTCATGGGGATCGATGCCGGCGACGGCCGCCAGACGCGGAACGAGCGCCTCGCCCAGCGCCAGGGCGGCGTCGAGGCGCTTGAAGGGGCGGTGCAGGTCCATCTGCTCCAGGCCGAGCAGCGCCGCGGCCAACGCAGCACGGGCCGGGGGATGCGGCGGCGGCAGTTGAGTCAGGCCCGCCCGGGTCTGATCGACGAGCGCCTGTGCCTCGTCATAGCGGGCCATGGCCCTTAGGCCGGCAGCGGCGCTGCCGCCGGCCACGGCCAGCGGCCAGGCGGCGCGCCCATGCTCGGCCAGGCGCATCCCCTCTCGCGCCGTGTCCAGCGCCGCCGCCAGTTGGCCGGTATTGAGCAGCAGGGCGGCGGCGTAGGCCAGGTACTCCGCCTGGCGCGCCGGCTGGTTGGCCTCGGCCGCCTTGTCGGCCGCCCGCCGCAAGACGCCCATCCAGGCCGCCCACTGCCCCCAGCGCACCGGCTGCGGGTGCAGACGGTCGACCAGGGCCAGCCACGGCGCGACCAGATCGGGCCGGGCGGCGGTGGCGTTCAGCAAGGCGAGATAGCTATCGAAGTGGGGACGCACGGCGTGGGGCGGCGCGTCATCCATGAGGGCCACCGCCTGTCGTAACTGGTCGGCCAGGCGCCCGGCGTAGAAGTGCGACCAGCGCCGCCGTTCGTCGGCCCAGTTGAGCGCCGCGACCCCGGTCATGCCGCCCCCTCATCCGCGGCGCTCCAGCCGGCCAGCACCTCCGTTTGCAGGAAGGTTGTCGTCAGCCGGTGGAGACGATAGCGCGGCGCGTCGTCCGGCCCGGCTGTCTCCAGCAGGGAGTAGTCGCGCAGTTGTCCCAGCGCCTCGTCGAAGGCGTCGGGCGGTAGGAAGCTCATGGCTCGCAGCCAGCCTACGTCCTCGCCATCAGCGGCCAGGGGCAGCAAGGATAGGAGCAGTTGGCGCGCCGGGTCGCCTAGGGCCAGCCAGGCGCGCCGGTAGATGAAGGTGTAAAGGCGCTCCGGCGCATGGTCGCGGGCGCGGCGCAGGTTATCGAGCAGCGTGGGCAGTGGCCAGTAGGCCATCTGAGCGGCGATGAGCTTTAGGGCCAGGGGCGTGCCGCCGACGACGTCGTAGAGCGCGGCCATCTCCGCCGCCGGCAGCGCGCCGGAGCGGCCGCGGCGGCGTAACTCCGACTCCACCAGGGCCTGGCTGTCCTCCAGCGAAAGGGGGCGCACCGGAAAGCGGACCACGGTCGGGAAGTGGCTGAGCGTCTGGCGGCTGGTCAGCAAAAAGCGCGTCGGCCGGGCCAGCGGCATGAGAGCGGGTAGTAGCAGTTCCACGTCGCTGACGCTCTCCAGATTGTCGATGACGATCAACTGGCGCGTGCTCTTCAAAAAGCCGGCCAGCCGCTCGAGCTTGTCGGCGGCGCTCAGCCCGGCCAATTCGACAAAGCCCAACTGCGTCGCCAGCCGGGCGACGATGTCGGCCAGCGACGTGGCGGCGTCGGGCGTGGTCTCGATGGCCCCGCGGTCGTTGAGCCACGTCTGGCGGGCGCTGATCCAGGCGATGCCGTCGAAGTCGCTGTCCTCGGCCAGGGCGAAGGCCACAGCGCGGGCCAACGCCGTCTTGCCCATGCCGCCCAGTCCCTCGAGGCTGACGAAGGCGGGGCCGTCGGCCTGGCGCAACCGACCGGCCACATCCCGTTGCGCCTCGGCCACGCCGAAAAGGTGGGCGTACTCCGGCGGCGGCAGGTGGCGGCCGCGGCGGAGGTGGCGCAGGCGGTCGTGCTCGGCCATCTCCAGCCGCTGCAGCCGCTCGACGAGACGGCGCACGCCGCCATCGACCCGGCGCCGGAAGTTGCGCGCGTCCAGCGCGGCGGCGCGGGCCCACGCTTCGACGCCGGGCGCGACGGGGGCCAGGAAGCGGTGGTAGAGGGCGCTCCACTCCTCCAGCTCACCGTTGTGGCGGGCGAAGTCGCGCGCGACGGCGGCCAGGGCATCGGCGCGGCCGACGGCCGCGGCTGGGGGCAGCCCCTCGGCGGCGCGCAGGCGGGCCAGTTCGGTGGCGGCGAGCGAGACGATGAGGTCTGTCTCTTATACACATCTCCGAGCCCACGAGACCGTACTAGATCTCGTATGCCGTCTTCTGCTTGAAAAAAAAAAAGAACAGAAAAAAAAAAAAAATAGAACAACTCGTAGTGTGCGACCAAGGTAGAAACGAGCAGTCGCACACGAATCATATGAGAGCACGCAGAAAGACAGAGACGCAAATAG
>CALLZA010000189.1 GCA_937858165.1 uncultured Ardenticatenia bacterium | reverse complement strand
TGTCGTAAGTAGATATTGTCGACGTGATCATAGTTAAGTGGGCGAGTTGTTGTATGTTGTTTTTTTTTTTTTCAAGCAGAAGCGGGCATACGATATCTAGTACGGTCGCGTGGGCTGGGAGATGGGTATAAGAGACAGAGTCCGTCCCCTTCACCCGCCGCGCCTGGGCGTTCATCAGCCGCGCATAAGGCATCCACGAAAAGAGGATAAAGGTGATCATGATCGGGTCGATGCGCGCCCGATAGAGGAACGCCTCCCAGCCCGTCAGCGCCATCGGGTCGCCGAACGGGTTGTAGATGTTGCCGTAGAAGGCGCGCTGGATGACCCACACCCCGGCGATGACCGGGAAGGCTAGAAAGGCGTCGGTGACGCGCATGGTCAGCAGGTTCGACAGGCCGCCGACGTAACCGCTGACGATGCCCACGGCCACGCCGATGAGCGCCGTCGCCAGCGTGACCACCAGCCCAAAGCGCAGCGCCGAGCGCGAACCCCAGACGAGGGTGTAGTATACGTCCCACTGGTACGAGGCGTCCTGGCCGGGGGCGATGCCATACTGGGGCATGTTCTGGATCTGGGGCGTCGTGCCCAGCGGCAGGCCCGGTTCCGGCGGTAACGGTTGGCGCGAGAACGACTGGCTGACGTTTTTGAACGGCCAGGGATCATCCGGGTTGAGCGGCGGGGCCAGCACCGGGGCCAACAGCGCCAGCAGGCAGAACGCCAGCACCAGGACCAGGCCGATGACGGCCGAACGACGGCGGAAGAGGCGGCGGAGGAACATAGGGAGAGTAGTCAGTAGGCAGTAAGCAGGATTCAGTAGGTCAGTGTGGCGGCTATAGCTCCAGGTCGTCTTCGCGCAAGCGGGGGTCGAGGGCGGCGCGCAGCAGGTCGAAGAGCAGGATGATCGGCAGCACCAGCAGGACGCTGAAGACGGCAAAGCCCATCACCAGCGGCGCGTCGGGGGCAACGAAGAACCCCTTGGTCACCAGTTCCGACAGCCCCTTGAAGTCGAAGACCGATTCGACGATGTAGACGCCGGTGACAAGGCCGGCGGCCGACAGGATCATGGCCGTCAGCGCCGGGCCGACGGCGTTGCGGAAGGCGTGACGCCACTCCAGTTGGCGCTCCTTCAGCCCCTTGGCCCGCGCCGTCAGCAGATACTCCTTCGTTTGCTCCTCGATCATGGCCACGCGCGTGACGCGGCTGATCGTCGCCCAGTACAGCAGGCTCAGCGTAAAGACCGGCAGCACCAGCCGGCGCAGGGCGTCGCCGACCACGTCCAGCCGGCCATTGAGCAGCCCGTCGAAGGTCAGGAAGCCGGTGATGGTGCGGAAGTCGCTGGTCGATAGCGACAGTTCGTAGATACCCGTGCGGCCGGCCGGGAACCAGCCCAAGCCAACATAGAAGATCGACAGCAGGAAGAGACCCAGGATAAACGACGGCACGGACGTGGCGACGAATGCCGCCAGCCGGTAGCCGCGGTCGAAGCGGCTGTTGGCCCGCCAGCCGGATGTCACGCCGCTGATCAGGGCGATGGGAACCATGAACGCGATGGCGTAGAAGGTCAGCTCGGCCGTCACCGGCAAGCGCCGCTTCAGCAACGGCAACACCTCCCCCTTGAATGTTGGACTCCAGCCCCAATCGCCGCGCAGCAGGTCACCCACCCAGCGCGCATACTGCACCGGGTAGGGATCGTCCAGCCCATGCTCCGTGATCAGGCGGTTCATAAGGTTCTGGAACTCCTGCTCCGTGAGCGGCGGCGTGCGCGACGGAATGTAGAGTTGCGCCCGCTCTTCGGGCGGGGCCAGCATAATGATGCCGTAGAGCGCCGCCGTGATGATCAGCAGCGTCAGCGGCAGGGCCAGGAGGCGGAGGGTGAGTTGTTTGAGGAGCTGTCTCTTATACACATCTCCGAGCCCACGAGACCGTACTAGATATCGTATGCCGTCTTCTGCTTGAAAAAAAAAAACACTAAACGGAGCAACCATAGCATGTATAGGCGACGAAGTAAATAGGAGAATCGAGACGTGCAATCGGCATACAGTGGCACGTCAGGTGTCATGTAATCTAT
>CALLZA010000188.1 GCA_937858165.1 uncultured Ardenticatenia bacterium | reverse complement strand
TTGGCTCCTGTTATACTTACGCCCATGTGTGTATGTGCGTCGGAGTCGAGCCACGACGTGTCTTCGCTGTCGGAGGAGCCGGTGTCTTGTAGGTGAGCTTGGATACGTCATTAAAGCGGCTGGCTGTCTTTGTTTTTTTCAAGCAGAAGACGGCATACGAGATCTAGTACGGTCTCGTGGGCTCGGAGATGTGTATAAGAGACAGGTGTTCGACCGTGTGCTGATTGACGCCCCCTGCTCCGGCGAGGCGATGTTCCGCCGCCTGGAAAGCATCGAGTGGAGCGCGGCCATTGTCACCGCCTGCGCCCGGCGACAGCGCGGCGTGCTGGCCGCGGCCCCCGACCTGGTGCGGCCCGGCGGCCGGTTGCTCTACGCCACCTGCGCCTTCTCGCCGGAGGAGAATGAGGGCGTTGTGGGCAACTTTTTGGCCGGGCGGAGCGACTTCCACCTTATCGAGCCACCGCCCATCACCGGAGCCGACCGCGGCCGGCCGGAGTGGGCGGGCGACGGAGCCGGCGCCGCCCAGTTAGCGCGCGCCGTCCGCCTCTGGCCCCACCGCTTCCACGGCGAGGGGCACTTCCTGGCCCTGATGGCCCGCGCCGGCCACGATGAAGGGACAGGCCCGGCCCCCTTCAACCGACGCCCGCCGACGGCCGCCCAACTGCGCCTCTGGCGCGACTTCGCCGCCGCCGCGCTGACCATCGATCTGCCGGAGGAGCAGCTCCACGCCCACGGCGAGAGGCTCTACCTGCTGCCGCGACGGGCCATTGACACCGGGCGGCTGCATCTCGTTCGCTACGGACTGCCCCTGGGTGAAACGAGGCCGGGCCACTTCCGGCCCGGCCACGATCTGGCGCTCTGTTTAACCGACGCCGACGCCCGCGCCGTGCGCTGGCCGGCCGACGACCCACGTCTGGCCGCCTATTTGGCCGGCCACGACCTGCCGTCGAGCGACTTGCCGCCCGACCCCGACGGCTGGACGCTGGTCACGGTCGATGGCTTCGGCCTCGGCTGGGGGAAGCGCGCCGGCGGGCGGCTGAAGAACCACTACCCCCACGCCCTGCGCCGCGGCTAGCAGCAGAGAAGTTCACGCAAAGACGCGAAGAATGCAAAGCTCGGAAAGCTTTGCATTCTTCGCGTCTTTGCGTGAGGCTGTCTTACTGACGCTAGAGCGTGACGACCGTCCCCGCCGCTTGCCCGTTTAGGGCGTTGCGCGTATCGACGGTGAGCCGCGCCGTCCCGCCGATCCACGCCCAATCGTAATCGCTGTGGTCAGTGACGACAACGACACAGTCGGCCGCGGCCAACGCCTCGGTTGTCAGATCGATCGAATCCAGGTCGATGCCCTCGCGCCGCAGCGAAGCAACGTAGGGATCGTGGTACGTCACCTCGGCCCCCCGCTGCCCCAGCAGGTGAATGACGTCCAGCGCCGGGCTTTCACGCACGTCGCCCACGTCGCGCTTGTAGGCCACGCCCAGCACCAGGACGCGGCTGCCGTTGATGGACTTGCGCTCGGCATTGAGCGCGTCGCCGACCTTGCCGACGACGTAGTCGGGCATGTGGCTGTTGACCTCGGCCGCCAGCTCGATAAAGCGCGCCGTGTAGTTGAGCGTGCGCAGCTTCCAGCTCAGGTAGTGAGGATCGATGGGGATGCAGTGGCCGCCCAGCCCTGGCCCCGGGTAGAAGGGCATGAAGCCGTAGGGCTTGGTAGCCGCCGCGCCGACGACCTCCCAAACGTTCAACCCCAGCCGGTCACACATCAGGGCCACTTCGTTGACCAGACCGATGTTGACGGCACGGAAGGTGTTTTCCAGCAGCTTGACCATCTCGGCCGTGGCCGTGCTGGACACGGGCACGGGGCTGTCTCTTATACACATCTCCGAGCCCACGAGACCGTACTAGATCTCGTATGCCGTCTTCTGCTTGAAAAAAAAACCATATCAACCCTCCTCGGCCTCCTTCTCTCTTCCCCAAGAATAACACAACCCAATCAAGTTCCGTCCTACATCACTCTGACTACTGAGACCACACTCCACACCACATCTCTAGTTCTCACACAACTATATAC
>CALLZA010000187.1 GCA_937858165.1 uncultured Ardenticatenia bacterium | reverse complement strand
CTCTTCTCACGCGATCCTTTTCTCTTTTCTGTGTTATCACTTTTGTGTGTGTTCTCATCGAGCGTCGAGCCGATCGCTGTCTTTTGTTTTTTTTTTAATGAGACGGCGACCCCCGAGATCGACACTAGATCGCTCGTCGGCAGCGTCAGATGTGTATAAGAGACAGGCCATGATCCAGTCCAGGACTGGGGATGAGCGTCGCAACCCGCGGCTGATCAAGGCCAGTCGCAAGCGGCGCATTGCCGTTGGTTCCGGCACCAGTGTGCAAGAAGTGAACCTGCTCTTGAAACAACATCGCGAGATGCAGGAAATGATGAAGCAGATCGGCAAGGGCGGGCGCGGTCGCAATGCGCTGAGCCAGCTCCTTGGCGGCAAAATGTGAGGAAAGTTAGACCATGCTACGAATTCGTTTGAGTCGAACCGGAAAGAAGCGGCAGCCCAGCTATCGTGTTGTTGTGGCCGAGAAGGAGGCCAAGCGCGACGGCCGCGTCGTCGAGCGTATTGGCCATTACAACCCACTGACCAACCCGGCGGAGTTCAAGATTGATGAGGATCGCGCCCTCTACTGGCTGAGCGTCGGCGCGCAGCCGTCGGACGCGGTGCGCGTCCTGCTCAACAAGCAGGGCACCTTCGACCGGCTGGCCCGCCTGCATGCGGGCGAGTCGCTGGACGCGCTGGTGGCCGAGTACAAGGGCGTCGAGGCTCCTGTGGCCGAGGCCGCCGCGCCGGCCGAAGCCGCCCCGTCGCTGATGGAGCGCGCCCGTGAGGCTGCCGGCGCTGTGGTCGAGGCTGTGGCCGCGCCCGTCGCTGCTGTGGTTGAGCGCGTCGAAGACGCTGTGGCCGCCGTCATCGGTTCCGACGAGGAAGAGTAGGAAAACCATGAAAGACCTCGTTGCCTTCATCGTGGAGTCGCTGGTCGATAACCCGGAAGAGGTCCAGGTGACCGAGGTGCGCGGCCGAGGCTCGACGGTGGTGGAACTGGCCGTTTCTCAGCCTGACATGGGCCGGGTCATCGGCAAGAGTGGTCGGGTCATCGATTCCATTCGCACGCTGCTCCAGGTGCGCGCGGCCAAAGATGGCAAGCGCGTCGAACTGGAACTGCTCGAAGCGGACGAGTTACGCTAGGGATGGTATCGTGAGCAAAGACGATCTGCCCACAGCGGCGCGATCGACCCAGCCAGAGGGAGGCTCCGCGGCAGAGTCCGCCGAGCCTCGTTTTTTGGCCGTCGGCCGCGTCATCAAGCCCCATGGCGTGAACGGCGAGGTGCGTGTCGAGCCAATGACCGACCGCCCAGAGCGCTTCGGCTGGCTGGAGTCTATCTTCGTCGGCGAGGACAACCCGCGCCAGGTGGGGGTGGTCAGCGCGCGCCGGCACGGCGACTACGTGCTGCTCAAGTTGGATGGCTACCCCACGCGCACCGAAGCGGAATTGTTGCGCAACGAACTGCTCCAGGTGCCTGAGGACGAGGCGATTCCACTGGAAGAGGGTGAGTACTTCTTGCACCAGTTGTTGGGTTTGGCAGTCGTCACCGAGAGTGGGCGGAACCTGGGCCGTTTGACCAACGTGCTGGAGACGGGCGCAAACAACGTCTTCATCATCGATGGGCCAGGCGGCGAACTGCTTGTGCCCGACATCCCCGACGTAGTGCTCGAGGTGGACGTTGCCGGTGGCCGGATCGTCATCCGGCCGCTGCCCGGTCTGCTCGACGACGAAGCCTGACCGCCGGCCCATCGCCCGCCGCCTGCGCCGTTTGCGCGCGCGGGTGTAAAGGGTATCCTCTGCCAATGTCCGATCTCAAGTACTGGTTGGGATTCAACTACGTCAACGGCATCGGCCCGGCCAAGGTTCAGGCCCTGCTGGGGCACTTCGGCACTCTGGCGGCGGCCTGGTCGGCGTCGGAAGGGCAACTTCGCGACATTGGCTTCGATGTTCGCGCCATCGACAGCCTGCGCGAGGCGCGGCAGAAGCTCGACCTTGACGGCTACGTCGCCCAGGTGGAAGCCAGCGGCGCTCACGCCCTGACCTGGGACTGTCTCTTATACACATCTGACGCCGCCGACGAGCGATCTAGTGCAGATCTCGGGGGGCGCCGAATCATTACAAAAAAAAAAAACACAAAAAAACACACGAGCCCACAAAAGCCGACATCATATGAAACAAGTGCG
>CALLZA010000186.1 GCA_937858165.1 uncultured Ardenticatenia bacterium | reverse complement strand
CCTACTCCTCTATTGTTGTGTCTCTATCTTGCTTCTTGCTTCTTCGTTCGCTATTGTCGTCCCACCACGTGCCGCAGTCTCTGACGCTTTTTTTTTTAATGATACGGCGACCACCGAGATCTACACTAGATCGCTCGTCGGCAGCGTCAGATGTGTATAAGAGACAGCGTCACCCCTTTCGCCCCGTGTTGTCGGCCTGGCTGGCCTCGGCAGACTAACCCCTGGCCCCTGACCCCCAACTTTGTTAATTCACTTCACCAACTCGTCCACAAACCTATTGACAATACCCCCGTTCTTATGCTATTCTAACGTCAGCTTTGGGAGCGCTCCCAGTTTTGGGACGCAGGTAGGGGATGTGCTGCCGCAATACCACCTGAACCCTCTCCCAAAGGGCAGGCTTGCCGGTTATTTTACGTTTCTGACGAGAGCGCTCCCAAAAAGAGGCATCGCGCCACACCATGACCACTCTCACGTTGGAAAAAGTCGCCGAGTTGGCCGGAGTCTCCCGCTCCACCGTCTCGCGCGTCGTCAACGGCCAGACGGGCGTCAAAGCCGACGTCCGTGAGCGGGTCATGTCCATCATCAGCCAGACCGGTTACCAGCCCAACATGGCCGCCCGCGCCCTGGCCAGTAACCGTTCCGGCATCATCGGCGTCGTCATCCCCCACGCCCTCAGCACCCTGTTCGCCGACCCCTACTTCCCACGGTTGCTCCAGGGGATTACCCAGGCCAGCAATGCCAACGACCTGACCTTGACCCTCTTCCTGTTTCATACCGAGCAAGAGGAAGAGAAGATCCACGCCCGGCTGCTGACTGCCGGCTTCCTGGATGGGGTTCTCATCGCCTCGTCCCACTTCAGCGACCCGCTCTTCCCGCATCTCATCGACTATGAGATGCCCTTTGTTGTCGTCGGCCGTCAAGACCGCTACCCGCAGGCCAGTTTCGTCGACGTCGACAACTTCAACGGCGGCTATGCCGCCACCAGCCACCTGTTGCGCCTCGGCTACCGCCGCGTGGCCCACATCACCGGCCCACAGAACATGGTCGCCGGCGTCGACCGGCTAGCCGGCTATCGCCAGGCCCTATCCGACCGCGGGCGCGCCTTCGACCCCGACCTGGTGGCCGAAGGGGACTTCACCGAGGCGGGCGGCTACGTCGCCATGCAGCGCCTGTTGTCCGCCCGGCCCGATGCCCTCTTCGCCGCCTCCGACCAGCTGGCGCTGGGCGCGTGGCGGGCCATCCGCGAAGTTGGCCTGCGCGTGCCGGGCGACGTGGCCATCGTCGGCTTCGACGACCTGTTGCCGTCGGGCACAACCCGGCCGCGCCTGACCACCATCCGCCAGCCGGTGCAGCGCAGCGGCGTCGAGGCGGTCAATCTGCTGCTGGACATCATCGAAAACGGGCTGATGCCGCCGCGCCGCGTCATCCTGGACACGCAACTCGTCATCCGCGAGTCGTGCGGCGCGGTAGCGCTTTAACATCGCTGAAGTCGCCCGTTGCGACGCACTTTCCAAAGTGTGTCGCACCTTCTTAAGGGCAACGAGAGACGTGCAACGCACTCCAGAAAGTGCGACGCACCCAGACGGCCGCCGCGCTCGGCGGCCCATAACACAAAAGCAAGACGCTCCGGTACGCCGTGAGAAGCACAAACCGGAACGCCTGCCTGGGCGGCGCGACCTGCGCCAGCCCCATTAACCATCTTCTATATGAGGAGAAGAGATGCGCAAGTTAACGTTGTTGATCGCTCTGTTGTTGGTCGCCGGTCTGGCGCTCGTCGCCTGTGGCGGCACGACGGCCGAACAGGTCGCTGAAGAAGCGGCCGAAGTGGTCGGCGAAGAAGTCGTGGCAACCGCCGAGGCGGTTGTCGAAGAAGTGGCCCCGACGGTTGAGGCCGCGGCCGAAGAAGTGATGGCTACCGAAGAACCGGCCGCCGAAGAGCCGATGGCTGAGGAAGCCTCCGGCGACAAGACCACCGTCCGCTGGTTCATCGGCCTGGGCACAGGCGGCAATGAGCAGCAGCTGGCCGTCCAGGAAGAAGTCGTGGCTGCCTTCAACGAGGCCAACCCCGACATCGAGTTGGTCATGGAAGTCGTCCAGAACGAAGTCGCCTACGACACCCTGGCCACCCTGATCGCCTCCGGCGACGCGCCCGACATCGTCGGCCCCGTCGGCACCAACGGCGCCAACTCCTTCCCGACCCTGTCTCTTATACACATCTCCGAGCCCACGAGACCGTACTAGATATCGTATGCCGTCTTCTGCTTGAAAAAAAAAACACCAACACCTACAAACACAACATTACACTCACAGCCAAACAGATCACACACCTGCAACGCTGTAATATCTAC
>CALLZA010000185.1 GCA_937858165.1 uncultured Ardenticatenia bacterium | reverse complement strand
GTGTGCGGTCGGCGGGCTGTGGGCCGGGGGGGTTGGCGGGTTGGCGCTGGGGCGGCGGGTGGGGTTGGCCGGGGGGGGGGTATGTAGGGGGGTTGAGCGGGGGCGTTGGGCGCGTCAGCGAGCGTTCTCTCGGCGCGACTCGCTCTAACCTTATTGCGACAGGCTATGCGTTGCCCAGCAGAGCCAGCAGCCGGCGCGCGGCGGCCGTCGCCGGTAACTCGTCGGCCATGACCGCGGCCTCGACGCCGGGCAGCGCGGCGCGGACGGCCGGGTTGTCGTAGAAGGCGGCCCGCAACTGCTCTTCGATGAGCGCTCGCAGCCACTCGCGGGCCTGTTCGCGACGGCGGGCGGCAAACGCGCCGCTCTCGGTCGTGCGTTCGCGAAAGCGGCCGATGACCTCCCACAGGTGGGCCACACCCGCGCCCGTCTCGGCCGAGCAGGTGTAGGCCCGCGTGTGCCAGCCCGTGGTCGAGGGGGTCAGGTAGTGCAGGGCGCGGTTGTACTCGGCCCGCGCCGCCTCGGCCGGGGCGCGGTTGTCGCCGTCGGCCTTGTTGATAGCGATGGCGTCGGCCAGCTCGACCACCCCTTTCTTGATTCCCTGTAACTCGTCGCCGCCGCCGGGGATGAGCACCAGCAGGAAGAAGTCGACCATCGAGCGGACGGTGACCTCACTCTGGCCGGTGCCAACCGTCTCGACGAGGATCACATCGAAGCCGGCCGCCTCGCAGACGAGCATCGTCTCGCGCGTCTTGCGGGCCACACCGCCCAGGACGCCGCCGGTGGGCGAAGGGCGGATGAAGGCGTTGGGATGGCGGCCAAGGCGCTCCATGCGCGTCTTGTCGCCCAGGATGCTGCCGCGGGTCAGGCTGCTGGTGGGATCGACGGCCAGCACGGCTACCCGATGGCTGCCTTCCGGGGGCGCGCCGCTGACAAGGGACAAGCCGAGGGCCTCGATGAGCGTGCTCTTGCCCGCGCCGGGCACGCCGGTAACGCCGACGCGCAAGGCGCGGCCGCTGTGGGGCAAGAGGCGGCGCAAGACTTCCTGGGCCTGCTCAAAGTGGGCCGGGGCGTTGCTCTCGATGAGGGTGATGGCCCGGGCCAGTACGGCACGATCGCCGGCCAACACGCCGGTGACGTACTCGTCAATGGTGAGCGGCCGCCGCGCCCCCCGGGCGGCGTTGGTTAGAGTCGGATTGGCGGCGCTCAGCCCGTCGTGGCCACCGCCAACCCCGGTGACAATGCGCGTGGCGAAGGCGTCGCCGGCGTCGTCGGGGGTCCAGTCGGGTTTGCGGGGGGTATTAGCGGATGACATGAGCCTGAAGTATCCACAGGTTAAGGCTAGGTGTCCAGCGAGCAAGAGTTTAGGACACGCGCTTTCAGCACACCTGCTGACAACGCGCCCTGCGCTCGTTCCGGCTTTGTTACCGGCTACCCGTCTAATAGTCCCTGCAACCCTTCCAGAAACCCCTCATCCGACAGCTCGACCACCAGCAGCGTCGTGGCGTCGGGATCGACGACGTCTCCGAGGGTCGCCCGGCCAGCCTGGCTCAACGAGATGGGCTGAACGAACCGATCACCCAGAATGGCGCGCAACCGCTCGCCGTCGTTATAGAAGTACTCCTGGAGCAAGGGTACGACCCGGTGCTCCCAGACGAAACGCAGATCGGCCAGACTGGTGACATTCATGAAGTAGCTATGGCCGATCTGATGGTCGCGGTCGAGCACGGCCGTGATGCGCTCGTTGAGACGCCGCAGGACGGCGCTCAGGGGGATACCGTCTACGGCAGGCAGCAGGTCAGGGTTAGGAGCAACTTCGATGAAGGTGAAGCGCCGGCGCAAGGCGATGTCGAGTAGGGCGATGGAGCGATCGGCCGTGTTCATCGTGCCCACAAGATAGAGGTTCCGCGGCACACCGAACTTCTCGCCCGAGTAAGTCAGTGTTGTTTGCAGGGCATTCTTTTCACCCAGCCGCTTGTCATCCTCGATGAGAGTGATGAGTTCGCCGAATACCTTGGCGATGTTGGCACGGTTGATTTCGTCGATGACGAGCAGATACTCGTGCTCTGGGTCGTTTTCCGCCCGTTTGCAAACCGCGCGGAAAATGCCCGGCAGGACTTTATATCGCATGCCATCGCCTTCGTTGGAAACAGGCCGCCAGCCCTCGACGAAGTCCTCATAGCTGAACGACTGATGGAACGTCACGAAGTCCTGACGGTCGCCAAACTGCCGGCCAAATTCACGCACCCAGAACTGTCTCTTATACACATCTGACGCTGCCGACCAGCGATCTAGTGTAGATCTCCGTGGTCGCCGTATCATTAAAAAAAAAATAACAAAAAAATAACAAAAAAAAAACAAAAAAAGACAA
>CALLZA010000184.1 GCA_937858165.1 uncultured Ardenticatenia bacterium | reverse complement strand
CTTGCACCCCCCGGAGTGGGTCCCGGTCGCGACGCCCCCCCCTCTGCGCTCGCACAGGCGCCGACGTTCAAAATGCCGGTCTTTTGCCCACACTGGCGATGGTGCAAGTGTACCTAGGCCTGATCGAAGCCGGCTCGATCTCTCCCTTCAGCCCTGTTTCTAGTATAATTCGCGGGGCGTTATAGGTACGCTGGGTTTTCATAAGTACGCTGGGGCCATTTTGGAACGGGTAACGATAGGTTATCGGTTCAATTCCGATGGGTGGCTCTATCAGCCCTGGAGCAACCAGGGCTTTTTTGTTGGCTTTTGCGTCTGTCCACGGAGTTCAATACCAAGTATGAGCGCGGAGAGAGCAGTGTCCCTGAAATACAAGCCCATCGTCTTCGGCGTGGCCGGGGGCACGGCCTCGGGTAAGACAACTGTCGCCCGCGGCGTGCTGGAGGCGGTCGGCGCGTCACAGATCGCCTATCTGCCCCACGACGCCTATTATAGCGACCGCGACGACTTGCCGTTCGAGGATCGCGCCAACCTCAATTACGATCATCCCGACTCGCTGGAGACGAAGCTGCTGGTGCGCCACATCAAAGACCTGCTGGTCGGCGCGGCCGTGCCTGTGCCGGTCTATGACTTCACCACCCACCGCCGCACCGACGACACGATTCTCGTCGAGCCGGCGCACATCATCCTGGTCGACGGCATCCTCATCTTCACCAAGCGCAAGCTGCGCGACCTAATGGACATCAAGGTCTACGTCGACACCGACTCCGACGTGCGCTTCATCCGTCGCCTCCAGCGCGACATGCACGACCGCGGCCGCTCGCTCGACTCGGTCGTCCAGCAGTACCTCGACACCGTCCGGCCGATGCACCTGAAGTTCGTCGAACCGAGCAAGCGCTACGCCGACGTCATCATCCCCGGCGGCGGCCACAACCGGGTGGCGATGGAGATGGTCGTCAGCCGGCTGCAAATGCTGCTGCGGGCGCGCCAGGAGGCGGCCGAAGAGGAGATCGCGACATGATTGACTGGAGCCAACAGCGCGTCCTTGTCACCGGCGGCGCGGGCTTTCTGGGCCGCCACGTCGTCGCCGCGCTGGAACGCCGCAGCCCGGCCGACATCTTTGTGCCCGTGCGCGAAAGTTACGACCTGCGCGAGCGCCAGGCCATCCTCAACCTGCTCCACGACGCCCGCCCGACGCTGATCATCCACCTGGCCGCCTCTGTCGGCGGCATTGGCGCCAACCGCGCCCACCCGGGTGATTTCTTCTACGACAACTTGATGATGGGCGCGCAGTTGCTCCACGAGAGCTGGCGGGGCGGGATCGCCAAGTTCGTGGCCATCGGCACGGTCTGCGCCTACCCCAAGTTCACCCCGATCCCGTTTCGCGAGGAAGACCTCTGGAACGGCTACCCGGAGGAGACGAACGCCCCCTACGGGCTGGCCAAGAAGATGCTGTTGGTGCAGAGCCAGGCCTATCGGCAGCAGTACGGCTACAACTCCATCTTCCTGCTACCAACCAACCTCTACGGCCCGGGCGACAACTTTGACCCGGAAGCGTCGCACGTCATCCCCGCCCTCATCCGTAAGTGCCTGGGGGCGGCCGAGCGGGGCGACGCGACAATAGAGGCGTGGGGCGACGGTTCGCCGACGCGCGAGTTCCTCTACGTGGCCGACGCGGCCGAGGGCATTGTCCTGGCCGCCGAACGGTATGACGAGAGCGAGCCGGTCAATCTCGGCTCCGGCTTCGAAATCAGCATCCGCGACCTGCTGACGACCATCGCCCGCCACACCGGCTTCGACGGGCAGATCGTCTGGGACACGACCAAGCCCAACGGCCAGCCGCGCCGGGCGCTGAACACCGACCGCGCCGCTGAGCGCTTCGGCTTCCGCGCCACCACCGGCTTCGACGAAGGGCTACGTCGCACGGTCGAGTGGTATCGCCAGACCCAGGCCACGCCCGTCTCAGGCCTATAAGAAGGGAACCACAGATTACACAAATTTACCTCTTATAATCCTGTCTCTTATACACATCTGACGCTGCCGACGAGCGAGCTAGTGTAGATCCCGGTGGTCGCCGTATCCTTAAAAAAAAAAAACATTATGAAACAAAACAACACTATACACTACAAAATAGGGGACACGAGAAGCGATTCGAGAAGA
>CALLZA010000183.1 GCA_937858165.1 uncultured Ardenticatenia bacterium | reverse complement strand
ACAGATTACTACTGAGTGCGATACCTGTGACTACGGGGTTTTCTATTCGTGTGTAGTACCCATGATTTCGACCCTTGTTGTTATTACCAGTCAAGAGTGCTGGCTTCGCTGTTGGTGTTCCTCCTGATATCTGAGCATTTCACTTCTTTTTTTTCAAGCAGAAGACGGCATACGAGATCTAGTACGGTCTCGTGTGCTCGGAGATGTGTATAAGAGACAGTGCGGTTGCAGGTGCTGCAAACCGGGCCGGGGCGGCCGACTGTGCTCGTCGATTGCGCCCATAACGACGACTCCGCGGCCAAACTCGTTGTCGCGCTGCAAGAGGATTACCGCTATGACCGGTTGATGCTTCTCTTCGGCACACCGGAAGACAAGAACGTGGCCGGCATGCTGGCCCGCCTGCTGCCGTTGGCTGACGAGGTCGTGATGACCACGGCCAACCACCCGCGTTCGGCCGCGCCGGAGCAGTTGGCCGACATGGCCGCCGGGCTGGGGCACGAGGCCACCGTCACCCACAGCGTGGCCGACGGGCTTAGGGCTGCGCTGGCCGCTGCCGGGCCGGGCGATCTGGTCTGCGCTACGGGGTCGATCATCGTCGTGGGCGACTTGCTTAATCATTGGGACGCTCTACAATCGGACGCAACCCCCTATGGATGACTTTGACTACTCCCAGTTCCCCGACTTCCCGGAGCTGTTCCCCGAACTCAGCGGCGACCTCTTCGACCAGCCCATGACCAAAGATCGCAACGGGCTGATCGAGTGTCCGTTTCTGCCGCTGCGCGATGTGGTGCTGTTCCCGCAGATGGTCATGCCTCTGTTCATCGGCCGCGAGCGCTCCCTGGCGGCCATCAACGCCGCCAACCGTAACCATGAGAACCTCATCGTCGCGGCCCAGCGTGACAACGACGCCCTCGACCCGGAAGAGGATGATCTGTTCGGCATCGGCACCGAGGCGACTATCGGCCGCGTCCTGCGCATGCCCGACGACACGACCAGCGTGCTGGCTCAGGGGCGGCGGCGGGTGGAAATCGTCGCCTATACCCAGTGGGAGCCGTACATTCGCGTCCGCGCCCGCATCATCGAAGAGCCGACCGAGTGGCAGCCGACGACCGAGGCGCTGATGCGCGCCGTGCTGGCGTTGTTTGAGAAGGTCGTCGGTCTGAACCACAGCCTGCCCGAAGAGGCGTACACCTACGCCCTGAACATCGACGAACCGGGCTGGTTGGCTGACTTTGTGGCCTCCAGCCTGCCCGTGCCCGTCGCTACGCGGCAAGAGGTCATGGAGACGCTTGGCCCCCACGAGCGGCTCCAGATGATCAGCGTCCTGCTGGCCAAGGAGCTCGACGTGCTGGAGCTGGAGGACGAGATTCAGAGCCAGGTGCAGCAGGAGGTCGACCGCTCCCACCGCGAGCACTTCCTACGCGAGCAGATGCGCGTCATCCAGGGGGAGTTGGGCGAGCTGGACGTGTTCGCCCAGGAGCTGGACGAGCTGCGGGCCGCCGTGGCCGCCAAGAGCCTCCCGGATGACGTGCGGGCCAAGACGGAGAAGGAGCTGTCGCGGCTGGCGGCTATGCCGCCGATGTCGCCGGAGATCGGCATCATTCGCACCTACATCGACTGGATTCTCGACCTGCCGTGGGTGGAGGAGTCGGCCGACAACCTCGATGTGGCCAACGCCGCGGCCGTGCTTGACGCCGATCACTACGGGCTGGAGAAGATCAAGGATCGCATCCTGGAGTACATCGCCGTCCGTCGCATCGCCGCCGACAATTTGCGCAGCCCCATCCTATGCTTCGTGGGGCCGCCGGGCACGGGCAAGACATCGCTGGGCCGCCCCATCGCCCGCGCCCTGGGGCGGGAGTTCGTGCGCATCAGCCTGGGCGGCGTGCGCGACGAGGCCGAGATTCGCGGCCACCGCCGCACCTACATCGGGGCCATGCCCGGGCGCGTGATTCAAGCCATGCGCCGTGTCGGCACGCGCAACCCACTGTTCATGCTCGACGAGGTCGACAAGCTGTCTCTTATACCCATCTCCGAGCCCACGAGACCGTACTAGAAATCGTATGCCGTCTTCTGCTTGAAAACAAAAAAACAACTATCCAAGCCCTGCTACTGTCA
>CALLZA010000182.1 GCA_937858165.1 uncultured Ardenticatenia bacterium | reverse complement strand
GGTATGTCTTCATTTGTTCGCTTGTTGCTCTTTCTAGATGCTTTACGTCATGTCTTTACTCTGCGTGTGTTTATTGGTTACTCGCGTTTTCGTTTTTTTTACTCTATCCGTCTCGCTCCTCGCGTTCCTATGTTTTTTTTTTTAATGATACGGCGACCACCGAGATCTACACTAGATCGCTCGTCGGCAGCGTCAGATGTGTATAAGAGACAGGGCCCGCGGTCTGGACGTGGATGAGTTCGCCCCGCGCCTGAGCTTCTTCTTCAACTCCCACAACGACTTCTTCGAGGAGATCGCCAAGTTCCGCGCCGCCCGCCGCATCTGGGCGCGCGAGATGCGCGAGACGTTCGGGGCGCGCAACCCGCGCTCCTGGCTGTGCCGCTTCCACACCCAGACGGCCGGTGTGTCGCTGACCGCCCAGCAGCCGGAGAACAACGTCGTGCGCGTGGCCATCCAGGCCCTGGCGGCCGTCCTGGGCGGCACGCAGAGCCTCCACACCAACAGCATGGACGAGGCCCTGGCCCTGCCCAGCGAGGAGGCAGTGACCGTCGCCCTGCGCACGCAGCAGATCATCGCCGAGGAGAGCGGCGTGGTCAACACGGTCGATCCGCTGGCCGGCTCCTTCTTCGTCGAGCACGAGACGAACAAGATCGAGGCCCAGGTCTACGACTACTGGCAGCAGGTGGACGAGATCGGCGGCGTGCTGCCGGCCATCGAGACGGGCTTCTACCAGACGGAGATTTCGCTGGCCGCCTACCGCTACCAGCGCGAGATCGACGCCGGGCGGCGCGCCATTGTCGGCGTCAACGCCTACGCCGACCCGGACGAGCAGTTGCGCATCCCCATCCTGAAGATGGACCCGCGCGGCTATGAGCGGCAGGTCGGCCGCCTGGCCACCATCCGCGCCGAGCGCGACAACGAGCAGGTGGCGGCCACGCTGTCGGCCCTGCGCAAGGCCGCAGCGGGCGACACCAACACCATGCCCGCCATCCTCGATGCCGTCCGCGCCTATGCCACCCTGGGGGAGATCACCGACGTGTTCCGCGAGGTGTTTGGGACGTACGAAGAGCCGACGTGGATTTAGGGGGTAGGGATTAGGGAAGAGCGCTCTTCCCTAATCCCTAACACCTAATCCCTAAAAAGACAACTCCCCCGGCGTGGGGTGCTCGCCGGGGGAGTTGTCCTAACTAAGCGCGGCCATCGAAGGGCCGCCTACCCAGTGATCTAGAAGCCCGTGACGTCGATCGCGTCAATGTTCCAGAGCCAGCCAAAATCTGGCCCGTTCCAGGACAGGGTCCGCCACGAGGGCGGGTTGCCCGGCCAGAGCGAGAAGATCTGCTTCTGATTGACAGCGTGACCGGCGATCACACCCGTCCCCTGAATCACGAAGTAGCCCGCGGTCAAACGCTGGTTGTAATCGAAGGCGATCACATTCTCCGCAGTCATGCCGGCAACGGGCGACGTGTCAAAGTAGGGCCGCCACAGGTTCACGTCTACCCGGCAGAAGATGTCTTCATTGGCCGGCTTGAATGTCCCACCGGCGACATTGTTGACCAAGCCTGAGCCTACCGTGCTGACCGGATACCCATCGCAGATCACACCACCAGCGTTGCCGGAGACCCAGTCGCCGATAGCATCCAGCCTTTCGCCGGCGGTCGTCAAGCCGTTATTGGCCCCGATCAGATAGCGATACATCGAGCCTTGCGTAGTCCCACCATACTTGCCCGGCTGGAACCGAACGAAGTCGTGGGGTTTGGCAATGATGGTCGTGCCCGGCAGCGTCACGTTGACCGAGAAGCCGATCAGCAGATCCGCGCTATCGCTCATCGTGGCGACCTTGTCGATGTTCTTGGTGGTGCCCAGGTCAGAAATGTCCAGGAACATCACCCAGCGGACAACATTGCCCGTGCCGGCCGACGTTTGGGCCAAAATGTCACCCGCCTGGAAGGGAATACCCTGAATGGTCTTGGTGCCCAGCCCGGCCGGATGCGCGCTGATGAGGATCATCCGGGACAGGATCAGGTTATAAGCGTAATTGGCACCGCCACTGTTGTTGCCGAAATCCTCGACCTTGATGTAGTACCATCCGGGGAGGAGCTTGTAGTAGTACAACGAATCCAGGGTGTCAGTGTCATCGTTGCTGCCGATCGCATTGCCGTTGCTACGGTAGAGAGTCACCACCGTGTCGAGCGGTGAGCCAATGCTTGCGGCATCCAGGTTGATCAATACCTCCTGGGCCACGTCCGTTACCTGAAACTTGAAGTAGTCGACATCGCCGACCGCGCTAATGACGCCGGCCATCACGTCCTCGAGGGCCATGACGTCGGCCGCGCTAAAGTTGTTGTTCGGCTCCGACTCGTTCAGGTTGGCCGCCAGAGGGGTCGGCGACTCACTCAACTCCGTTACCGCCGGCAGCGGCGCTTTGCCCGCCGGCTCCTGCCCCTGTGCCATCACCGCCGTCATACCCGGCAGGGCGGCCAACAGGAACAGCACGATTACCCATCGTCCCAAACGCTGCTTACTCATGATTGTGGCTCCTTATCCAAGGCTGAAAACAACACGACTGCGACATAGGGGGTGGGCCCACATAGTGGACACCAGTTACGCAAGATATGGGCTCCCTCCAACTACAATCTTACTAGTATCATGGATGATATGTCATGTGACATATGTCATAGTACTCACATGACATTCGTCATGTCTAAGCGATATAAAACAACGCTTACCAGCTAATTATTAGATAATTAGCTAATTTAACATGTATTATTACTTATCACTTTTGGTTTTCCTCTGGGCGGCTGCTGCGCCGCAAGAAGCGAGTTGCCCGCTCTGTCTGGCCTGCTACAATTCTTGCCGGTATGCAAATCGCCTTCACCGTCCTGAAGCTGCTCATCGTCCTCATCTTCCTGGTCAAGTTCCTGCGCCGCCCGTCGGTGGTGTGGGGTATTGGCCTGCTGACGGTGACGACGGCCGTCCTGCTCGACACCCTGCTGGGCACGTTCGACCGCGACGCGCTGCTGGGCGAGTTGGGCTTCTTCTTCTACATCATCGCCGGGGCGCTGCTGGCCGGGTCGGCGGCGTGGTTCTGGGGCGTGGTGCGGCCGTGGTTGCCGGGAAGCGCAGGGACAGGACAGTCGGCTGTCCTCTCTACCCCTTCTGCTTCTTTCCCCGTGGAAGTCAGACCGGCCCATAGCGCGCCCGTTCCGGCAGCTGAGATGCCCGCCCCGCCACCTCGGACCGCCGCCGTCCCAGTAGCTCCCCCACCTCGCGCCCCAGGATACAAAGATGGCTACGCCGCGGCCGGCTACGATCGGCAGATGCTCTATGAAGAGATCCGCCTCCGCTTCAGCCGCGACGACCTGCAAGACCTGATGTTCGACCTGGATGTGAACGAGCTTGACGTCGTCGTGGCGGGTCAGACCAATGACGAACTCATCGTCCGCATCATGGACGCGGCCGACGACAACGGCCAGCCCGGGGCCGTCGCCCTGGCCGTCGAACGCATCCTGACCCCGCCCCCGCCCGAGTACCTGCCCCGCCCGGAAAAGCTCAGCCCCGAGTCGCCGCGCACCGTCATCCGCCACTACCTGCTGGCCCACTATAGCGTGGAGCAGTTGCAGGCGTTGGCCGGTGAGCTAGGCATCGACTGGGAGCAACTGGACGCCGGGACGAAGAAGGACAAAACCCGCGCCCTGTTGCTCTACCTCTACCGCCGCAATCGGATCACCGACCTGCTCCACGTCATTCAGACCCAAGCGTAAGAACAGGTGGCGAGCGGCTACCCCCACGTCCGCCACGGGCTGATGCTTTTAACCAAAATAATGCGGCTATCGCGCTGGCGGATCAATCCGCGGCGGTCGAGCCAAACGCGTTGTAGGAGATGAACAATTAAGTCGGCACACCGACCGGGCCGACCGGCCGCGGTGGATTGAAATCCACCGCTAGCGTAGAAGTGCGTTCAAACGCACTTTCAGAGGGTGTCGCGCTTCTTCAGTGCGATTCATCGCACTTTCACGCTAGCGGTGGGTTTCAACCCACCGCGACGGGGCCCAACCCGACGGGGCCTACCACGACGATGCCCACCGCCACCGGTCGGCGCTGTATGCTGTATGCCGATCTATTTGTTAATTTCCTAGAACCCGCCGGTGGGCCATAACCGTATTCATTTGCTAAAGTGCATCAGCCACCGGGCTACGCGACAGCGGCCCCTCAAGGGGCCTTAAGCGTGTTGCGCCTCGTTCTGAAGCTGGCCTCGGCCGACGCTATGGAATGGCCTGGTCGTTTCAGCACCGGGTGGCGCCGCCGGAATGGAACGCGCCGGCTGCCCACACACCCCGCCCATGGGCCAGGCGAGTCCACATCTAAGGATGCGGACTCTGCAGTTCGTGACCCGCCACTCGCCACCTGTCACCCGCCCCAAATCTCATCCTTAAAATTTCACCCCTTTCCTATACATAAATAGTGTGATGCGCTATACTTTGGGCAATTGTGGGAAAAAGTGGGGCATTGTGGGACAAACAGGCACGCCAGCCCACTGTTTTTCTGCTAGAATGGGACAATACGAACAGATGTTCTAATGGCAGGTTGGGATGTTCCTGGGCGAGTTTCGACACACGATTGACGAAAAGGGTAGGCTGACGATCCCGGCCAAGTTCCGCGGCTTACTGGCCGCCGGCATGGTCGTCACGCGCGGCTTCGACCGCAACCTCATGGCCTATGACCTTCAAGGCTGGGAGGAGCTAGCCGAGCGCGTCAAGAGTCTGCCCATCAGCGACCCCAGCGCCCGCGAGTTTCGCCGCCGTGTCTTTTCCGGCGCGATTGACCTCATCCCCGACCGCCAGGGGCGCGTGTTGCTGCCCCCCTATCTGCGCGAGTTTGCCGGCATCGACACCGACGTCGTCATCGCCGGCATGTACAACCATCTCGAAATTTGGAACGCCAGCGACTGGACGCCCGTGCGCGAGGCTAGCGAGGGCGACGACGGACGGTGGGACAACCTGGGCATCTAGCCCATTGCGCGGATTTATGAAATGGCCGAGGAGTTGCGCCACGAAACGACCCAGGTCGTCGCCAGAGATGTCGACATGCCGGCACGCTTGGATGGCGTCGCCCACGTCCCGGTGCTCTTCGCCGAGGTCATGGCCGCCCTGCGGCCCGCGTCTGGTGGCGCTTACCTCGACGGCACGCTCGGCGCGGGCGGCCACGCCGCGGGGCTACTGGACGCCGCCGCGCCCGACGGCCGTCTGCTCGGCCTCGACCCTGTCTCTTATACACATCTCCGAGCCCACGAGACCGTACTAGATATCGTATGCCGTCTTCTGCTTGAAAAAAAAACAAATTAGGACTCCGACTTATCATGCTCCCGCAGATACTACGAACATGGGAGACTAAAGTGCTCTCTCACGAAAAGCAACATCGCGATCAAGAAAGAGCTAGCCACACACACTAGAATC
>CALLZA010000181.1 GCA_937858165.1 uncultured Ardenticatenia bacterium | reverse complement strand
AGAAAGCGGCAAAGCGTATTTAAGTGCTGCTGGGGGCCCTCGAAGGTGTGAAAAAAGCACACATAGCGGTCCCGCCCCCACCCCCCCCCCCCCCCCCCCCGCCCCCGGCCCCCCCCCCCCCCCCCCCCCGCCCCCCCCCCCCCGCCGCGACCGCCACGGTGGCGGCCACTGCCACCACCACAACCGCCACCCCGTCCATCACTGAGTACACCGTCCAGCCCGGCGACACGCTGGGGGCCATCGCCGCCCGGTTCGACCTGAGTGTGGAGGCGTTGGCGGACTACAACGATCTGGCCAACCCCGACCAGATCGCCGAGGGACAGGTGCTGCGCCTGCCGCCGGCCGATGGCGCGCCGCCATCCCTGGCGGCCCCTTCTTCCCCCACCGTGCTACCGGCGGCGACGGCGGACGCAACCTCCTCAGTGCGGGCGACTCCGGCCACGCCTGCGCCGCTCTCAGGCACGCCTTCGGCCGTGGCCGTAGCGACCATCGGCGTATCCTACGGCGGTCGGCCTATTGAGCACCACGTCTTCGGCGACGGCCCGGCCCATGTGGCCTTCGTCGGGGCCATCCACGGCGGCTACGAGTGGAACACGGCGAACCTGGCCTACGCCATGATCGACTACTTCGAGCGGAACCCGGTGGCCGTGCCCGACGCAGTGACGCTCCACATCGTGCCCGTGGCCAACCCTGACGGCCTGGCGCGCGTGGCCCCCGGCTGGACGACCGGCCCCATTCCGACCCCGGCCGGCGTCATCTCCGATACCTTCACCGGACGCTTCAACGGCCGCGACGTCGATCTGAACCGCAACTGGGATTGCAACTGGCAGCCGACGGGCGTCTGGCGCGATCAGGTCGTCGACGCGGGGCTGGCGGCCTTCTCCGAGCCGGAGACGGTGGCCCTGCGTGACTTCTTCCTGGAGCAGCCGGTGCAGGCTGTCGTCCTGTGGCACAGCGCCGCCGGCACGGTACTGGCCGGCACGTGCGCGCCGGATGGGCACGCGCCGTCGCGAGACCTGGCCGAAGTTTACGCCACGGCCGCCGGCTATCCGCTGCAACTGGCGCTGGGCTATGAGATCAACGGCGACGCCAGCGACTGGCTGACGACCCAGGACATCCCGTCCATTGCCATCGAACTAACCGACCATAGCCGGATCGAATGGGATCGCAACCTGGCTGGCACGCTGGCCGTGCTGAATCACTACGCCGCGGCCTGCGCCGGCGGCGCGTGTGGGGACAGCGATCGATGAGCACTTGCCCGGCCTGCGGCTCGTCGAACCGTGATACGGCGCTGTTCTGCCGCAGTTGTTCGCGTCGTTTGCCGTCGGGGCGGCGCTGCCCCAGTTGCAACCGGGTCAACCCGGCCGACGCGCAGTTCTGCAACCGCTGCAGCTACTCGTTCGGTGGGACGAAAGCCGCGCCGGGGCAGACGGGCCTGCTGTCACCGCAATCGCTGTTGGCCGGGCGCTATCGCATCGTGCGGCGCGTCGGCCGCGGCGGCATGGGCGCGGTCTACGAGGCCGAGGATTTGCGCCTGCCGGGCAAGCAGTGGGCTATCAAGGAGATGAGTGACGCGGCCATTACCGACGCCGCTGAGCGGGCCGAGGCGCTGGACGCCTTCCACCGCGAGGCGCACTTCCTGTCGTCGCTCGACCACGCCAATCTACCCAAGGTCGTCGACTCCTTTGAGGCTGACGGCAAGCACTACTTGGTCATGGAGTTCGTCGACGGGCAAACGCTGGAGGAGCTGGTGGTCGATCTGGGTCGGCCGCTGCCGCCGGACACGGTCTTGCGGCTGGGCGTCACTCTCTGTACCGTGCTCGACTACCTGCATAGGCATCAGCCGCCGATCATCTTCCGCGATCTGAAGCCGGGCAACATCATGCTCGACCGTGACGGCACGGTGAAGCTGATCGACTTCGGCATCGCCCGCGTCTTTACACCGGGCAAGAGCCGCGACACCACCAGCCTGGGCACGAAGGGGTATGCCGCGCCGGAGCAGTATGGCAAGGGACAGACCGACGCCCGCAGCGACGTCTACGCCCTGGGGGCGACGCTTCACTTTCTGCTGACCGGCCGCGACCCGGCCGATGACCCGTTCAACTTTCCGCCCGCGCGCCGGCTGAATCCCGACGTCTCACCGGCGCTGGAGGCGACGGTGGCGCGGGCTGTGGCCGCCTCGGCCGCCGACCGTTGGCCGACAGCGCGCGAGATGCGGCGGGCGTTGACCCGCGCTGCGGCCGTGCCGACCCTGGTCGAAGCCGCCGTCAGCGTGGGCGACGCGGCCCCTTCGCGCCGTCCGGCGGCGCATTCGGCCGCCTCTCGCCCGGTGGCCCCGCGTGCGGCGGCTACTCGCTCGATGGCTCCCCGTCTGGCGGGCAGTCGTTCTGCGGACAGCCGCTCTCTGGGCAGCCGCCCGGCCCCTGCGCGCCAGAGTGCGCCCCGCCCGGTGACGCCGGTCACCACGCGGCCTGCCTGGCGTAACAGTCGTTGGTTCTATGCCATCGTGGTCGTCGCCCTGGCGGCGCTGACGGTCTTTGTGCAGGAAGTAGGCCTGCTGGGCGCGCTGTTTCCGCTGGCCTGGTTCACGTTCAGTATGTTGGCCGGGGTTCTGACCCGGCAATTCGGCGCGATCGGCTTTACGTGGCTGAGCATTCCGCTTTACAATAGTATCGTCGGGCAAGGTAGCGAACCGAGTTGGGCCATGGCGCTGGCGCTGGTGGTACCCATCGAGCTTTTCTTTCTGTTGACGCGCCACCGCCTCTATACGCCGCTGACGCTGCTGCTGGCGAGCGGTTTGGGCACGTTGGGGCTGTGGGTTGTGGTGGAACCGGCGGCTGAGGCTCTGGTGCTAACGGGTGTCGCCGTTGCCCTGGGTAGCCTTATCGCCTATGCCATTGGTCGCCAGTTAGAAATTTATTTGACGTAGGCAGGCGCCGCCGGCCGGCGGCGCGGTAGGGAGATGGGCCGATGAATGAACAAAGCGTCCGCTGTCCGATCTGTGACACGCCCGCCCGCGCGGGGGCCAGGTTCTGCACGCGCTGTGGCGCCGATCTGGCCGCTGCTCTGCTGCAACTGCCCGCGCTCCCCGTCGCGCCGTCGCTGCCGCCCGGCAACGACGCGCCGACCGTGCCGCGCGAGATGACGCGCCCGCGCTCCGAAGCGCCGACGGTGGCCTACCCGCCCCCTGCCGACGGCGAGTCCGTCACTCTGACCGGCATGCAGGCCATCCGGCAACGGGCGTTGCGGCAAAACTCGGGCACGGCCACCCACGCCGGACGGGTGCGTAGTCACAATGAGGACTACGTCGCCAAGATCGACTACAGCCTTGACCAGAGCGGTGCGGCCGAGCCGATGGGCCTCTACATCGTCGCCGACGGCATGGGCGGCTACAAGGAGGGCGAGAAGGCCAGCCGCGACTCGGTACGGCAGGCGTTCCGCGACTTCATCGAGGGTCACATCCTGCAAGACCTGCGCGCCCCGACGCGCAAGCTGGCCGCGGTCGAGGGCACCTCGCCGGTCGAGGAGACGTTGCGCACGCTGGTGGTCGAGGCCAACCGCCTCGTTCATCGCAAGCGCCAGGAGACCGGCTCCAATCGCGGCACGACCATCACCGCTCTGCTGATCGTCGGCTCAAAGGCGGCCGTGGCCAACGTTGGTGATAGCCGCACCTATCTGCTGCGGAACGGCCAGCTGCGCCAACTGACTCAGGATCACTCGCTGGTCTTCAGCCTCTTCAAGTCGGGCCAGATCACCGAGGACGAAATCTACAGCCATCCACAGAAGAACGAGATCTACCGCTCGCTGGGCGAACGAGAGGACGTCAAGATCGACACCCAGACCCTCGACATCGGCGCCGGCGACCGGCTGCTGCTGTGCTCCGATGGTCTGTGGGAGATGGTTCGCAATGATCAGATTGCGGCCATTCTGGGCAGCGCCGCCACGCCGCAAGCGGCCTGCGACCGGCTGGTAGCCACGGCGTTCGACAACGGCGGCGAGGACAACATCAGCGCCCTGGCCGTCTATCTGGAGTAGGGAAACACTATGACCGACGACGTGCAGTTCAGCGGGTTATTCAACAAGAGTTATCTGCCTCCCCTGGACCAGCCGCAACTGCTCTACGCCTACTTTGAGGCGCGGCCCGGTGTCGGCGGCCCGTCTGTCCGGCTGCCGCTCAACTTCAGCCTCGTCCTCGACCGCAGCGGCTCTATGAGCGGGCCGAAGATCAGGCAACTACGCGAGGCAGTACGGACGATGATCGGCCGCCTGGAGCCGACCGATACCGTCTCGGTCATCGCCTTCAACGCCCACACCGATGTGCTCATTCCAGCCACCGCACCCCACAACAAGCCGGCGTTGGCCGAGCGTGTCGGCAAGCTGGAGGCGGGTGGCGGCACGACGCTGGCCCCGGCTATGCGCGCCGGGCTGGCCGAGATTGCCAAGAACCTCGCGCCGAGCGTGGCCAGCCGCCTGATTGTGCTGACCGACGGCCAGACGACGGGCGAAGCGGAGTGCCGCGAGCAGGCCGACCGCGTTGCCGCCGCCGGCGTGCCGCTCATTGCCCTGGGGCTGGGCAGCGACTGGAACGAAGACCTGCTGCTCGATCTAGCCCAGCGCACCGGCGAACTGGGCGACGCTTATCTGATCCGCCAGCCTGACGACGTGGGGCCGATTTTCGACCAGGTTTTCACGCAGATGAAGGTGGTGGCCCAGGAGTTGGCCTTCCGGCTGTTGCTGGTGCAGGGAGTGGAAGCGCGGCGCGTGTGGCAGGTGACGCCGCTGATCAAGGACATTACCTTCGGCGCGGTGCGCGGCCGCACGGTTGTCTTTGGCCTGCCGGAGCTGGCCGAGAGCGGCGCGGGGTTCCTGGTGGAACTGCTCGTCCCGCCGCGCAACCCCGGTAACTACCGCTTTGCCCAGGCAGAACTGACGTATCAGGTGGCCGGGGCCGGGGCGCAGACGGCGCGGGTCGATCTGACGGCCGAGGTGACGACCGATCCCCACCTGCCGCGCCAGGTCAATGGTCGGGTGATGAACATCGTCGAGAAGGTGACCGCCTTCAAGCTCCAGACTCAGGCCCTGGACGACGCCGCCCGGCACGACATCGCCAACGCCACGCGCAAGCTGCGGGCCGCGCACACGATGCTGCTGGAGCAGGGCGAGACGGAGTTGGCCCAGAACGCGCTGGCCGAGGCGCAACGGCTGGAGAGCGGCCAGGGCGTCTCCCTGTCTCTTATACACATCTCCGAGCCCACGAGACCGTACTAGATCTCGTATGCCGTCTTCTGCTTGAAAAAAAAAAACAAATCACATCAGAAACAACGAATGCAAGTCAACGAGCAGATGAATAAACAATGTCAAATCCAACAAAACTGGATATAGGTCAACACTCCGTAGAAATACTGGTATCACGATCAGGGTGGAGACTAGAGAACAGCAACGATCACAATCACACAATA
>CALLZA010000180.1 GCA_937858165.1 uncultured Ardenticatenia bacterium | reverse complement strand
TCGTGTGAGTTGGAGGGTGCGTGGTGTTTCGTGGTGGTTCCGTGGTGTTGCTTGTTGTGGGCGGCGCGAGTGGAGGGGAGCGGTGAGGGCCTGTGCCCCTCGTGGGGGTCCGCTGTGGCTTTCGGGGTGGCGGTGGTCGGGGCTGGGACCCCCTTGCCCGGCGTGGCGGTGGTGGTGGTGTTCGGTGTGAAGGGGTTCGCGGCCGCGGGGGCCGTCGCCGCCGTTCATGGCCAGCCGATTCTGCCGGCCGCGCCGCCGCAAAAGCTCCAGCGTGACCGCGGCGATCAGGATGTTGAGTGTCAGGTGGATAGCCATGCGCAGGACGACGTTCGTCCCGGTGGGGATGAGCTTGTCGACGATGGCCGTGAAGAACAGCAGCACCAGCGACACGGGCACCAGGAACTTCCAGTTGAAGTTGAGGATCTGGTCGACCCGGACGCGGGGCAGGGTGCCGCGAATCCAGTCATAGACGAAGTACATGAAGAACACTTTGGCGAAGAAGGCAACCAGGCCAATGAGGCGGCCGTAGGGGTAGCCGTCGGCGCTGACCCAGTTCTCCAGCCCGAAGAAGCGGTAGCCGCCCAGATAGAGCGTCACGAACAGGCCGGCCATGAACAGCGTGTTGACGAACTCGGCTAGGAAGAACATGCCGAACTTCATGCCGCTGTACTCGATGTGGAAGCCGGCCACGATCTCCGATTCCGCTTCCAGCAGGTCGAACGGGGTGCGCCCCGTCTCGGCCAGCGAGGAGATGTAGAAAATAAGGGCGGAGAGGGGGGCGAAGAGAATGAACGGCAGCCCCTGGGCGGCGATGATGCCCGCCGTGGACATGGTGCTGGCCAGGATGATGGGCACCAGCAGGGCCAGGATCATCGGGACTTCGTAGCTGACCATCTGGGCCACGGAGCGGAACGCGCCCAGCAAGGCGTACTTGTTGTTCGACCCCCAGCCGGCCAGCAGCAAAACCATGACCGACGCCGAGCTGATGGCCAGAATGTAGAAGACGCCGATGTTCAAATCGACGCCGATGACGCCCGGGGCAAAGGGCATGACCGCCCACATCAGCAGGGCGGCGATGACAACCAGGATGGGCGCGGCGTTGAAGGCCACCCAGTCGGCCCCGGAGGGATGGATCACTTCCTTTGTCAGTAGCTTCATGACGTCGGCCACCGTCTGCAACAGGCCAAAGCGGCCGCCGACGCGGTTGGGGCCAATGCGGTCCTGCATGCGGGCGACGAGCTTGCGGGTCAGCCAGATCAGGAAGATGACGATCAGCAAGCAGAACGTGGACAGCAGGAACACGCCGCCGACGTCGATCAGCAGCTCCGTGCCCGGCCCGGTGCCGAAGTTGCGGCGGATGAAGTCGCCCAGGCTGAGCGAGAGAAGGCTCTTTAGGAGGTCAAGAATGTTCATAGCTTTCGGTAATAGTGAAACCGAGTTTCATCGGGGAAACTCGGCTTCTGGCTAGACCCACTCAAGCACGCCGCGGCTCCAGGCATAGATCAGGCCGTCGGCCAGCAGGAAGATGAACAGGGCGGTCGCTCCAATGGCGAACAGGTCCAGATGGCCGAAGGCTGCGGCGATGGGGAACAGGAACACGGCTTCGATGTCGAAGACGACGAAGACGAGAGCGTAAATGTAGTACTGGACCTTAAACTGAATCCAGGTATCGCCGACCGTCTCGATGCCGCACTCATACGTCTGCTGTTTGATCGGGTTGGGCCGATGGGGGCCTAGCAGGCGGTTGAGCACGACCGGGGCCAGGGGGAATATGGGCGACAGGGCCACAAAGATGCCGATGTATTGCCATTCAGCCAGCACGGTGGTTCCTCGTCCTCTACTTGACTTTAGAAACCGAGCTTCTGGCAGAAAGAAACTCGGTTTCTAAGGCAGCATTTGTGAAATTCGTCTCTTTTATAGCACAGGCGGGGAATAGCGCAAGCTAATGCACGTCTCATGAAACCGGCCAAAGGCTCCAGGAGCCGGGGAGGAGCGCTTTTCCCAGGCCTCTGGAACCTGGCCCCCGGAACCTTTGGTAACAGGCCGGGGGCGTGATAGCATCTAGGTAACCTGATAGCAGAGCCGGAGGCCCTATGTTTGCTTCGATGGCACAACTCATGGTGTTGACCGGTGGTGTGGGCCATTTGGGCGCGGCCGGGGCGGCCCCTGGCCGAGGCGAGTATTGAAGCCCAAGGCGCGTCTGACGACGACGGTTAAGCTCGTCTTCGGTCTAGGGGACTGGGGCACGTCGGCCGCCGCCACGGCGCGCAACGTCTTCTGGTTCGTCTTCCTGACCAACATCGTCGGGCTGAGCGCCGGGCTGGCGGGGGGCGTGTGGCTGGTCGGCCGCCTGTGGGACGCCGTTAATGATCCGCTCGTCGGCAGTCTCAGCGACCGGCTGCACTCGCGCTGGGGGCGGCGGCGGCCGTTCCTGCTCTTCGGCTCCATCCCGTTCGCCCTGGCCTTCTTCCTGATGTTCGTCGTGCCGCCGTTCGAGAGCCGGACGGCGCTGGTGATCTACTACAGCGTCGTTTTTCTGCTCTATGACACCCTCTACACCATTGTCAATGTGCCCTATCTGGCCCTGGTTCCCGAACTGACCGACGAGTACGACGAGCGCAGCAGTCTGACGGGCTGGCGCACGGGCTTCTCGTTCCTGGCCCAGTTGGTGACGGCGGGCACGTTCAAGCTGCTGGCCGAAAACGTCTTTGCGCCGTGGTTTGGCGCAGGGCCGGACGCGCTGCGCGCCGGCTATCTGCTGGCCGCCGGGCTGTGGGCGCTCAGCATGGCCCTACCGTTCGTGCTGCTCTTCCTGGTCATCCGCGAGCCGGAGGTGGAGCCGGTCGCCTCACCGCTGCGGCCGGTGACCAACTTCCGCGAGGTGTTCGCCAATCGGCCGTTTCGGCTGGCGGCGCTCATCTACCTGCTGTGCTTCACCACCGGCGACGTGATTCTGGTCGTCCTGGTGCGCTATCTGGTCGACTACATCCAGGTTGACCCTGGCTTCGACAACATCGTCCTCGTCACCGTTCTGGCCGTGTCGCTGCTCAGCATTCCGGCCGTGCTGGCCCTGATGCGCCGCACCAACAAGCGCACCGCCTACCTGATCGGCATCAGCTTCATGGTCGTCGTCCTGTCGGTGGGCGCGTTTGTGCCGCCGGGGGCGCAAAACCGGCTGTTAATCGGCGCGGCCCTGGCCGGCTTTGGCTTTGCGGCCATGAGCATCATCCCCTGGGCCATCGTCGCCGACGTCATCGACGTAGACGAGCTGCACACCGGCGAGCGGCGCGAGGGACTCTACACCGGTTACCTGGTCTTCCTGCGCAAGTTTGGCACCGGCGTGCTGGTCTTCGGCGTCGGCCAACTGCTGGCCTTCAGCGGTTACGTCAGTTCCACCACCGGCAGCGCCTTCATCGAGCAGCCGGCGGCGGCGCTGAACGCCATGCGCTTTCTGGTGACGGTCGTGCCGGCCGTGGCGCTGTCGCTGTCGCTCGTCCTGGCCTGGCGCTTCCCCATCGACCGCGCCAGCCATGAGGCGGTGCGCCGCGCTCTCGACGAACGTCGCGCGGGAACGCGAGTCGCGTCTGAGGAAGTGGGCAGTGTGTAAGAGCGACACAGATATTCACAAAGGAGCATATCATGTTACAGATTGGCGATCCCGCCCCCGATTTTGAGTTGTTGTCCGACGAGAACCAGCCCATCCGCCTGTCCGACCTGCGCGGCCGGCGCGTGGTGCTATTCTTCTTCCCCCGCGCCGACACGCCCGGCTGCACTGCCCAGGCGTGTGGCTTCCGCGACCGCATGCCGGTCATCGAAACCGGCAACGCCACGGTGCTGGGTCTCAGCCCCGACCTGCCTTCGGCGCTGGCCAAGTGGCGGGCCAAGGAGAAGCTGCCCTATAACCTGCTGTCCGACCCCGACCACGAGGTAGCCGACGCCTTCGGCGCGTGGGGCGAGAAGAGCATGTATGGCAAGACCTACGAGGGCATTCTGCGCGGCCATGCCATCATTGGGGTGGATGGGCGCGTTGAGGATTTGCGCGTACGCATCAAGCCCGATGAGAGCGTGCAGGCGGCGGTCGAGTTCTTGACCAACCACTAGCGGCCCTCTCCCTAACCCTCTCCCAAGGGGTGAGGGAGTCAAAAGGAGGTTCAACGATGCGCGCGCTCCGTTTTCACCACTTCGGTCCGCCGGCCGAGGCGTTGCAACTCGACGATCTGCCGGAGGAAGCGCCGGGGCCGGGCCAGGTACGGCTGCGGCTGACCCACCGGCCGATCAACCCGTCTGACCTGTTGACCATCAGCGGCCACTACGGCCGATTGCCCCGCCTGCCGGCCGTGGCGGGGCTGGAGGGGGTCGGCCGTGTGGCCGCGCTGGGCGAGGGTGTGACCGGCTGGCGCGTCGGCGACCGGGCTATCCCCCTGGGCGCGGGCGGCACGTGGCGCGAGAGCGTCACCGTAGCCGCGGCCCAACTGCTGCCTGTGCCCGACGCCGTCAGCGACGAGACGGCAGCCCAGTTCGTTGTCAACCCCGTGACGGCCTGGGTCATGCTGGAGGAGGAGTTGGCGCTGCGTCCGGGCGATTGGCTGGCGCAGACGGCCGCCGGTTCGGCCCTCGGCCGGCTGGTCATCCAACTGGCCCAACTGCGCGGCTACCACACCGTCAACTTCGTGCGCCGGCCCGAACAGGTGGCCGAACTGCTGGCGCTGGGCGCGGATGCCGTGTTCTGCACCGACGAGGCGGACGTGGCTGGGCGCGTTCGGGCGCTGACCGACGGCCGCGGTGTTGCCGGAGCGCTGGATGCCGTCGGCGGCGAGACGGGCGCGCTGGCGCTGCGCTGCCTGCGGCCGGGCGGCACGCTGCTGGTCTACGGCCTGCTGGGCGGCGAACCACTGCCGCTCCACAACGGCGAGATGCTCTTTCGCGGCCTGACGGTGCGCGGCTTCTGGTTGACCCACTGGTTCCAGCACACGCCGCCGGAACGGGTGCAGACAACGCTGCGGGAGTTGATGGGTTTGATGGCCGGCGGGCAGCTCGCGCCGACGGTCGAGGCGGTCTATGACCTGGCCGACTTCCGCGCCGCCATCGCCCACGCCGAACGCCCCGGCCGCCAGGGCAAGGTGTTATTGACCGGCTAGGCCGTCGTCTGTGTACCAATTTGGCAAACTCGCGCCGATGACTGTCGAAATCGCCGTCGCCCGTTCGTCATTTATGTAGAAGGGCCAACACAGATGACAGGCAGCGACACCACCCTGTCGGCAAAATCTGTGTCATCTGTGGAATCTGTGGTTCCTTTCCTGTCTCTTATACACATCTGACGCTGCCGACGAGCGATCTAGTGTAGATCTTGGTGGTCGCCGTATCATAAAAAAAAAAACAATAGACACACACGTGAAGCCAGTCACTCACTCTCTAATAAACAAAAACCACAAAACAAAATACGACATCATAGACACATACAACATG
>CALLZA010000179.1 GCA_937858165.1 uncultured Ardenticatenia bacterium | reverse complement strand
CGCGCGCCGGCGGTTGAAACCCGCCGGCTGCTATGCCAAACGCGTTCAAACGCGTTTCGGCGGCGACGGCAACCGGCTTCAGCCGGGTTTGGCCTGCCAGACGCGGGGTTTCAACCCGCGTCGAAGGAGTATGCGATAGGCCTATCCAACAATGACCCCACCTTGCACCCCAACGGTCATTGGCTATAGTATCAACGCCAAATGAACACTCAAGAATTGCTGCCGGCGCACGTACAAGGGGTCATTGATCGCTTTGTCGTCGCCTGCCGGGACGACGCGCGCATCACCGCGGCCCTGCTGGTCGGCTCCTACGCTCGCGGCGCGGCCGACGCCCACTCCGACATCGACCTGATTCTGGTGACAACCGACGACGCCTACGACGACTTCGCCGCCGACCCGCGGCCGTTCGCCCGGCAACTGGGCGAGGCGCTGTTCGCGGAGCAGTTCGACCTGCCGGACGTGCTCTTTCTCATTTTGCCCGACGGCGCGGAAGTGGAACTCAGCTTCATCCCGGAGAAGCAGGTCGGCCAACTGCTGGGCGAACCGCACTGGAGTTTGCTGGACAAGAAAGGGTTGCTGGCCGGCGCGCCTGCGTCGTATGAGCCGGCCGCGGCCGACGCGGGCGTAGCGACACTGCGACGCCAACTGACCTGGTTCTGGCACGATCTGTCCCACTTCATCACGGCCATGAGTCGCGGCCAACTGTGGTGGGCCTACGGTCAACTGGAGGCGCTACGCCACACTTGTCTAAATCTGGCCCGGCTGCGGCACAATCTGGCCGACGCCGAGGTGGGCGGCGAGACCACGTTCAAGATCGAAGCCGCCGTGCCGCCGGCGGAGCTGGATGCCCTGCGGGCTACCTTCTGCCCCCAGGAGCCGGCGGCGATGACGGCGGCGGCGAGCATCATCGTCGGGTTCTACCAGGCATTGGCTAAGCCTCTGGCCGAGGCCAACGGCCTGGCCTATCCGGCTGAGCTTGAACGGTTGATGCTGGCGCGGCTGGACAGTTTGAGTGGGGATGGCAGCGGGTAATGGTGACTGGCAAGGGGTTCTATGACCTATCAAGCTTATCTTGACAATATCAGAACCAAGACCGGCAAGACGCCCGACGACTTCCGCGTCCTGGCCGCCGAACGGGGCCTGACGACTTATCGCGACCTCATGGCCTGGCTGAAGGCGGATTACGGGCTAGGGCACGGGCATGCCAACCTCATTGCCCAACTGATCACCACGGCCAACGAGGCGAAGAAGAGTGCCGACGAGAAGATCGATGCCCGCTTTTCCGGCAACAAGGCCCACTGGCGCATGGCGTATGACGCCATCATCGCCGCAGCGAGTCAATTTGGACCTGATTTCAAGGTGATGCCCACCAGCAGCTACATCAGCCTGGTGCGCGGCGGCAAGAAGTTCGCCATCGTCGACCCGGCGACAGCCGACCGTCTTGACATCGGCATCAAGCTCAAGGGCGTTGATGCGGCGGGCAGGCTGACCGTTGCCGGCTCATGGAACAACATGGTTACCCATCGCGTGCGCATCGCCCACCCCGAGGAGATCGACGCCCAGCTGCTGGCGTGGCTGCGGCAGGCGTATGATGCCGTCTAGGGCGGCCAGGCGAGACAAGGCCACCCCATCTCTATCTGCCCTGCAACTGTCGCTACGCCCCTACCGGTAGCGGCGCTATAATCATGGGCAAACCATCGCGCCAGCGCGCGAACACGGAGAAGAAACGATGCGTCGCTTACCCTTGCTGCTATTGACGATTGTGGCCCTGCTGCTGACGGCGCTCCCGGCGCTGGCCCAGGAGGGCGACCCGCTGGCCCACTCGGTGCTGCTGCCCGGGACGGTAGGCTTTGTCCTGGCCGGGCTGGCGGCGCTGTTGTTTTTGCTGCTGCTGTTGTGGTCGGCCCGCGGGCCGCGCTGAGACAGGATACAGCGGCTATTCACCAGTTGACTGTCTGTTTCAGGTCGCCTAAGGGCGATATGCGTCCTGACGATGGCGGACGCCGATCACCTCGACAATCAGTTCGTCGTCGATAATGCGATAGATAATCCGATAGTCGCCGACGCGAACCCGCCATAAATCGTCGGCTCCTTCTAGTTTTCGACTGCCGCGTGGTCGGGGCTGGTGTGTCAGACTCTCGATTGTGGTGAATATCCGAGTGACGGTACGTTTCTCTAACCTTGCGAGTTCCTTGCGAGCAGAACGGGTGAAGGTTACGCGGTACTCACTCATCTAGTTTGCCAGCAGCAATAAGGAGCTGCCTGACGTCTTCAAGCGACTCGCGCGGCTCGTCCTCTCGTTCACGCGCCAGAAGGATGTCGTAAATATCTTCCCACAGCTCCCCATAGCGCTCCAAGTCCAACATAACGGCCTTTCGCTTGCCCGTCGCGTCCGTCACAAATTGAATACCTTCGAGTATCATAATGCTTCTCTAGAGTTGTCGATAGCCTCATTATAGCATGGGATAGCCCGCTCCCGGCAGGGCGGATTATCCTCTTTCGAGAACTCAGCCGAGTGATTCAGGCAACCCACTTCACGCGTAGATTAAACCCGCGCTTTTCCAACTCGGCGGCAAAGGCCGGGCCGGGCATGGCCAACTCGACCGGCACGCCGCCGCGCGGCGTCTGGCCGCGGGCCTGGGCGGCGCAGATGATGGCCGCGTGCCAGCCGGTGGTGCGCTCCATCGCCGTGAAACCCGGCGCCGGGTCGTACTCGTCGAACAGATCGACCACCACCTCGCGCTCCTGGCCGCCGACGAGGCCGCGGCCGATGATCCTCACGATGACCAGATCGTGCTCGCCCGGCTGGGCATAGAGGCGCGGGCCGAGCAGGGCGTGGAGCATGTGGCGCGGCACAACCTTTTGCCCGTCCACCTCCACCGGTTCCAGATCGATCAATCCGGCGTCGCTGAACGCCTTCCACTGGGCGAAGTGGCCGGGCCAACGGATGGTCTTATTTTGCAGCGTGCGCAGCTTGCCCTCCCACGTCCAGGGCATGGTGCTGGTGCCGCCGGCGGCGGTGAACGCCTCCAGCACGCCAACCGGCGGGCCGAAATCCACCAACTCGTACTCCTCCGGCTGGAAGCAACCCATCTCGATGAGCTGGCCGTTGCGAATGAAGGCCGTCGTGCCGAAGTACTCGTTGGTCAATCCCTCGATGTTGAAGGTCAGGATGTAGTGCCACGGCGGCCGCGGCGCGGCGGGGATGCCGCCGTCGTACATGATCAGGTCGTGGCACTCGTCGAACAGGCTCATGGTGTAGGCGCAGAGCGAGTTGCCCAGTCCGGGAACCTGGCCGCAGTCGGGCGTCAGGGTGATGCCGGCGGCCCTGGCGTCGGCGTCGAGGGCCAGTTGGGCGCGGGTCTGCTCGGTGTTGCCGCCGAAGTCGGCCATGCTGGCCCCGGCGCGGACGGCGGCGCGGGCCAGGGCCAGGTTGAAGAAGTAGGGCACGCCGGAGACGAAGGCGTCGATGTGGTGGGCGCGCAGCAGCTCGACCACGGCGTCTTCGTCGCGGACGTTGAGCGCGGCGGCCGTGGCCACGTCGCGCCCAACCAGACGGTTGACGCGGGCGGCGGCGGCCTGGGCTTGCTCCGGGTGCAGGTCGGCCAGCACGATGGACGCGGCATCGCCGTGGACGGCCAGGTCATAGGCGGCGGCCGTTCCCTGGCGGCCGGAACCGAGGATGGCGTAATAGTAAGTCATGAAGTTGCTCGATATATTTCCAGAGGTAATAAGCGTCTCAACTCACTCAGGGCCTTTTAATTGAATACCTTCAAGCGTCATCATGCCTCGGCCGGCTTGTGAAGGCCATTTATTATAGCATGGAAGCAACCCTGTTATGGATCCCGGAAGCCGTTCCTGAAACCTCACCAGAAAGAGAGTTAAAAAGGCCATATCGGGCGATCGCCGGCCCCGTTACAATGCTCTCAGGTTTCGCAGGGCGACTTTCACCACTTGGCGAAGGAGAAAGAACATGGACAACGACGATCAACAAGTAGGCTATCTCCTCACGCGGCGCGAGATGATCAAGGTATTGGGCGCGGTCGGCGTGTCGCTGCTGGCCGGTTGCCGTCCCGGCGCGTCGGGCACGGCCACACCGGGAGCAACGGCAGCGACGACTGTGGCGGCCACGGCCACGCCGGGAATCGAGGGGCAGACGGTGGCCGCCGTCACCGTCGCGCCAACCGTGCAGGCCGCGCTGACAGCCGAGATGGCCACGGCCGAGACGACCAACCTGACGCCCGTGCCCGACTGCGTCGTGCGGCCGGCGTTGACCGAGGGGCCGTACTTCGTGGACACGCAACTCAACCGGGCCGACATTCGCAGCGACCCGGCCAACGGCGCAATCAGCGAGGGGGCGCTGCTGTCGCTGGCCTTCGTCGTGTCGCAAGTGGGCAATAACGTCTGCGCGCCGCTGGAAGGCGCGGTGGTCGACGTGTGGCACTGTGACGCGGCGGGCGTCTACTCCGGCGTGTCCGACCCCGGCTTTGATACGTCCAGCCAACAGTTCCTGCGCGGCTACCAGGTGACCGACCGTAGCGGTCGCGCCCAGTTTACGACGATCTATCCCGGCTGGTACCCCGGCCGCACCGTCCACATCCACTTCAAGGTGCGGACGAACGCCACGGGCGGCCAGGCGTACGAGTTCACGTCGCAACTGTTCTTCGACGAGGCGCTCAACGACCAGGTGCTGGCCCAGCCGCCCTACGCCGCCAGGGGGCAGCGCAACACGTTTAACAGCGAGGACAACATCTATAACGATCTGCTGCTGCTCGACGTGAGCCGGACGGCCGATGGCTACGCCACGACGTTCAACATCGGTCTTGATCTGTCCGATGGCGGGGTTGGTTAGTTGTCAGTGAGCAGTAAGCAGTTATCAGTAGGCAGCAGGCGTGGGGAAAAGACGATGACGCAACGTGTATTCAGGGCCGGGGATAGACTCGTCGTGGCTCTGCCCGATGAGGCGGTCGAGTCGTTGGGACTGGAGGAGGGCAGCGAAGTGGACGTGGCGTTCGACGACGGGACGGGGCAGGTGCGTTTATCGCGACCCGACGTGGACTCAGCGGGTATCGACGCGGCCTTCGCCCAACAACTGGACGCCTTCATCGCCCACTATCGGCCGGCGCTGGTGGCCCTGGCGCGATGACCCGCTATCTCAGCGCCCAACAGGTGCTGTTTATCCACGCCCGGCTGACCGACGAGACGGGCGGCGACCACCTGCTGCGCGACGTGGGGCTGCTGGCGTCGGCCGTGGCCCGACCGCGGGCGGCCTTTGCGGGCAGCGATCTCTACCCCTCGCTCGAGGCCAAGGCAGCGGCGCTGATGCTGTCTCTTATACACATCTCCGAGCCCACGAGACCGTACTAGATCTCGTATGCCGTCTTCTGCTTGAAAAAAAAACAACCTCACGACAGACGTCTGTGCACAGGCATACGACACACACAATCAAGACACAACCGACACT
>CALLZA010000178.1 GCA_937858165.1 uncultured Ardenticatenia bacterium | reverse complement strand
CTTTGTGTTGGTTTATGTGTTTGACGTTTCCCCTGTTGCTTTTTATGTGTGTTTTTTTTCAATGATCCGGCGACCACCGAGTTCTACACTAGATCGCCCGTCGGCAGCTTCAGATGTGTATAAGAGACAGAGCACAAACAACCGCTCGTCGAAGGCGTGGGTGATAAACGTCGGGTGGGTCAGCCCGCCGGCCAGAAGCGGCTCCAGGGCCACGGCGGCGATGGGGCTGAGGGGTGTGGCTGTCGGTGTTGGCTCGCTGGTGGCCGGCAACGTGGCCGTGGCTGTCGGCTCTGCCTCGACGAGGGGGATGTAGGTATTGGTGGCGACGACGACCGGGGCCAGCTCGACGGTGGTGGCCTCGGCGGTAGTGGTCACACCCTCCGTCGTGACATTGGCCGTTGGCTCCGTTTGCGCCGGCGGCTCGCTCTCGCCGCTGCCGCAGGCAGCCAAAAGCAGAGCCAGCAAGACGAATGAAGATAGGATCGCTTTTCTCATACCCATCGATTATAGAAAAACCGGCCGGAGCCACCTTAGCAACCGGCCGGTTCTCATATGCTGTTGAACTGTCTGCGGAGGAGCCTGGCGCCCTTTCTAGCGTTCGCCTACCGGCACGTAGACCTGCTCGCGCTTGCCGACGTAGCTCTCCTTGGGCCGGATCAGGCGGTTGTCGGCCAGCTGCTCCAGCACCTGCGAGCACCAGCCGGCGATGCGACTGACGGCGAAGATGCAGGTGAACTGATCGACCGGCAGGCCGATGGTGTAGAGAACGACAGCCGAGTAGTAGTCGACGTTGGCATACAGGTTGCGCTCGATGAAGTAGTCGTTCTGGCGCGCCAACTGCTGGATGGTGTCGGCCACTTGAAACCACTGCCCCTTGCCGCTGCTGTTGGCTAGCTTCTCGGCCAGCGGCTTCAGGATTTGCGCCCGCGGGTCTTCCACCTTGTAGACGCGGTGGCCGATGCCCATGATGCGCTTGCCGGCGGCCAGCGACTCGTCGAACCAGGCGGCGATGTCGCCCCGCTCGGCGGCGCTAAAGAACTGCTCCATGGCCCGCTGCGTTGCCCCACCATGGGATGGGCCTTTCAGCGTACCGATGGCGCTGGTGATGGCCGAGTAGAAGTCAGAGCCGGTGCTGGTCGTCACGCGGGCGGAGAAGGTTGAGGCGTTGAAGCCGTGGTCGGCCAACAGCACCAGATAGGAATCGAACGCCGCCACAGCATCGGGGTTCGGCTCCTTGCCGTCGAGCATGTAGAGGAAGTTGGCCGCCTGCCCCAGACCCAGACGCGGCTTAATCGGTTCCTTGCCGTTGCGAATCCGCTCCCAGGCGGCCACCAGGCTGGGCATGACCGCCGTCAGCAGCAGCGCCTTCTCGCGCGCGCCGTCATGGGTGATGTTATCGGCGTCGCGGTCGATGAGGCCCATCGCGCTGACCGCCGTGCGCAGGACGGCCATGGGCTGCGCGTCGCGCGGGAAGGCGCGCATGATGTTGAGCACCGCTTCGGGCACGAACCGCTTGGCCTGCAACGCCGCCTTGAACAGGTCCAGCTCGTGGGCATTGGGCAGCTTGTCGTTCCAAAGCAGGTAGACGACCTCTTCGTAGGTCGCATTCAGGCCGAGATCGCGGATATCATAGCCGCGATAGATCAAAACTCCTTCGGTGCCATTGACATAGCTCGATGACGTGGTCATCGCATCTTCTTTCTTGGTTTCGGACATCGTTTTGCGCTCCTTTGGTGCTGACTTGGGGACTAATTGAGCGGAGCGGCCGTGCGCAACCGCTCGCCATATTGGGCTTCGTAGTACTGCTGAAACTCACCACTCTTGGTCTTGCGCCACCACCACTCATTATCACGATACCAGCGGGCCGTCTCGATGATGGCCTCTTCCGGCGTGTGGGCCGGCTCCCAGCCCAGGGCGGTGATTTTGCGGATGTCGAGGCTGTAGCGGCGGTCATGGCCGGGGCGGTCGGTCACGTGGCGAATGAGGCTGCGCGGCCGGCTCAGTGTGTCGAGCAGAATCTCGACCATGGCGAGGTTTTCTACCTCGACGCCGGTACCGATGTTATACGTCTCGCCGAGTTGGCCCCTGCGCAAGACCAGGTCGATGGCTTCGCAGTGGTCGCGGACGTACTGGTACTCGCGCATCTGGCGGCCGTCGCCATAGACCGGCAGCGGCAGACCGTCGATGGCGTTGGTGGCGAAGAGGGGTACGGCCTTCTCCGGATACTGGTAGGGGCCAATGTTGTTCGAGCCGCGCGTGATGGTGACGGGCAGGCCGTAGGTGACGTAGTAGGCGTTCACCAACAGATCGGCGCTGGCTTTGCTGGCCGCGTAGGGGCTGCGCGGCTCCACCGGGTCGCTCTCGGTGCTGGAGCGGCCGACCGGCACGTGGCCATAGACCTCGTCGGTCGAAATTTGGTGATAGCGCTCCAGACCGAACTGCCGCGCCACCTCCAGCAGCGTGTACGTGCCGTAGACGCTGGTCTGGATGAAGGCGTCGGGATCCATGATGGAGCGGTCGACGTGGGTCTCGGCGGCGAAGTTGACGATGGTGTCGATGTCGTGGGCGCGCACGGCGGCGGCGACGTCGTCGCGGTGACAGATGTCGCCGCGCACGAATTGATAACGAGGGTTGTCCTGGACGGGCAGAAGGTTGTCGAGGTTGCCGGCATAGGTCAGTTTGTCATAGACCACAACGCGGTACGCCTCCGACTGGGCCAGTAAGTAGTGAACAAAGTTGGAACCAATGAAGCCCGCTCCGCCCGTGACAAGTAAGTTCCTCAAAAATGCCTCCGCATGATCGGTGATTTGGCTCTGGCGCGGCCCTCAGGCCACCCTGCATGGCTGATCCCCACCCCATGACTGTTCAATGAACCTGTCCGCATCCCCAGATGCGGACTCCGCTGTGCCCCGCGGAGTGCGCAGCCCGCATGCGCGCCTATTTGCCCCGATTGTAGCCGATGCGCCCGGATCGGTAAACAGTTCGCGTTGCCTCAAAAATAATGTTACCGAAGGGGTATCGGCTGCCTCAAAAATGATGTTACTTTGCCGGGATGAGCAAGGAGCATCAGTTGAGTCAGCGAAGCAAACGGGAAGTCATCGAAAGACGAA
>CALLZA010000177.1 GCA_937858165.1 uncultured Ardenticatenia bacterium | reverse complement strand
TTATCTATCGAGTTTCTAGTACAGTCTCTGTACGTTGGTCTGTTTGTCTGTTTATTGCTTTGTGTGGTTGTGTACATACTTGTGTGTCACATGCTAGTTGACTTACGTATTCTCTTTTGTTTTTTTTTCAAGCAGAAGACGGCATACGAGATCTAGTACGGTCTCGTGGGCTCGGAGATGTGTATAAGAGACAGGTATAATGCGCCATGAGAGAACGTTGCTAATCGAGTCGCTTGCCGGGAAGATATAGTCACAGCCGACGCGACCAACGAAACGAAACGCGCCACGCCAGGTACAATACTGCCTGACGGCGCGTCTGGTTGCGCGGTGCGGGTCATGCCGCCAGGAGGTTCGGCGCGCGGCCCGTAAGGCGAGCCGTAATGTCATTCGGTTAACTTCTATATCTGGCACACCGCCCAACGACGAGGACCCGGTAGCATGCATATCCTGCTGGCGCAATTCTACTCCAGCCAACCCACACCCGATTACGACAAGTTCGCCGCCGAGATGCGCGCGCGCGGTCATGTTGTCTGGGTGGGCACGCCCAACGCCGCCGGCGACGTAGAGTGGCACAACGGTGAGGCTGTCGTGGCTACGGTCGGCGCCGGGCGCTTGCCGCTGCCGCGCCCGCTGGCCCGCCGTCTGGCCAAGCTCGACCGCTTCCGCCGCGTGCGCCGCTTCATCGCCCAGACCGCGCCCGACGTCATCCAGGTCAACGCCTTCGACCTGTTCCGCTTCCTGCCGCTGGCCGCGCCCCGCCGCGCCCGCTACATCCTTGACGTGCGCCAGATCAATGAGCAGCACGGCACGGGGCTATTCGGCCGGGCCAAGGCCGCCTGGGGCAACCGGGCGCGCGGCTTCTACTCCCGCCGCCTCTTCGACCATACGACCTTTCTGCACGCCGCTGGGGCGCAACAAGTGTTGGGTGACGACTGGCCGCGCTGGGCGACAATCGTGCCCATGGGCGTCGATCCCCAATTCCTGGCCGCCGAACCGCCGCCGGCTCCGGCCGCTGACCGGGCCCGGCCGGTGTCGTTCATCTACATCGGCCGTCTGACGCGCCGCCGCCGGCTGGAGCGCATCCTGGCCGCCGCCGACCTCATCCGCCACCAGACGGAGGGCTTTCGTGTGGTCTTCATGGGCCACGACGCCAGCGACGGCTACTACGCCGACGTCATCCGTCGCCTCAATCTGGGCGATCGGGTGTCCATCCACCCGCCCATCCCCTACGAGCAGGTTCCGGCGGCCGTGCTAACCCACGACGTAGCCCTGGCCTACGTCCCCGAACTGCCCGCCGACTGGATGTACCACCCGACACTGAAGGTGCTGGAGTATCGCGCCCTGGGCCTGCCCATCATTGCCACCGACTTCCGGCCCAACCGGGAAGTTGTCGAAGACGGCGCCAACGGCCTGCTCATCGACAACACGCCGGAGAGCATCGCCGCGGCCATGCTGCGCTACATCTGCGATTCCGACTTTCTGGCCCACAGCCGGGCCACCGCCGCTGCCCGGCGCGAGGGGCTGACGTGGGACGCGGTCGCAACGCAATACCTGACCCTCTACCAGCGGCTCAACGAGAGCCGCCACTAGGGCGATGACAATCGACAACCGCGACGGCCCGCCCAACACGCCGCCCGCGAGATGAGGTAACGATTCATGAGTAATCTGAAGATGAAGACCGTGCGGGGTAGCATGATTACCGCCGCGGCTCTGTTGGGCATTCGTCCCATTACGATGATTTTCGACATCATCCTGCTGCGTCTGCTGGTCCCCGAAGTCTTCGGTCTGATCGCACTGGGCATGATCCTGATCAACATGACCAACCTGTTCACTGATTTGGGCATGCGCCAGGCCATCGTCCAGACCCGCCACGACATCAAGAAAGTCACCCAATACGCCTTCATCATCGTCATCACCGGCAGCGTCCTGGTCAATTTGTTGGTGATCCTGTTCGCCCCGCCGCTGGCGCGACTCCTGGGCGGCGGCCAACCCTTGGTGCCGGTCATCATCGCCCTTTCGTTCATCATCACCATCGACGGCTTGTGGGTCGTACCCGACGGCATCTTGCGACGCAATCTGCGCTTCAAGGAGATGGCCCTGGCTCAATTCGTGAGCGACCTCATCGGCAGCCTGACTTCGATCATCCTGGCCTACCTGGGCTTTGGCGTTTGGAGTCTGGTCATCGGCTCGATAACCGGCAAATCCCTGCGCGGGCTGTTGTTGTGGTTCTACGCGCGTCCCTGGTTCTGGCTGCGGCCCCAGGGCTGGGACCGCGAGGTGGCCGAGAGCGTGGTGCGCTTCGGCGTGCCGACGACGGGCAGCGGTATGCTGCGCTACTTCTCCACACAGTGGGATACCTGGTTCGTCGGCCGCACGCTGGGCCTCACCGCTGTCAGCTTCTACAGCCGCGCCTTCGACCTCACCACCCGCATTAGCGACATCCTGACCAACACGCTGTTTGGCCAGGTGCTGTTCCCGTCTTATGCCCGCTTGCAGGACGACCGGCCGCGGTTAGCTCGCGCCTATCTAAAGAGCACTAGCCTGGTGCTGATGCTCATGGTCCCGGTTTCGCTGGGCTTGCTGGTGACTGCGCCGCTGTTAGTGCCCGTGCTACTGGGCGATCAGTGGCGGCCGATGATTCCGGTGTGGCAAATCTTCTGCGTCTATGGCCTGACGCGACCGATTTCGACAAACTCGTCGCCTCTGTTTTTGGCCGCCGGCAAGCCCAAGAACAATGTCACTGCTTCCCTGGTGGTCATCGGGGTGATGGTGCCGTTGGTCGTCCTGCTGATAGGGCCGTATGGTATTCTTGGCGCGGCAACCGGTGTCGTGGTTGCCTACACCGTGGCGATGTTCTTCAATATCTACCAGGCCGAACGCCTCCTGCCCGGTTCGGCGCGCAAGACGCTCTTCCAATCACTACCCTTCTTGCTGGCCGGCGGCCTCATGTCGGCTGCCATCCTGCTCGCCTGGGACGCGGTCATTGCCCTGACCGGCGACGAAAACGCCCTGGCGCTGATCCTGCTCATCGCCCTCGGCGCGCTGACCTATCTGGCTGTCGTCCTGGTCGTGCAACGGCCGCTCATTGTTGAACTCTACGAGCTTACTATCTCCGCCCTGGGTCTCGACCGGCGCTGGCCGCGGCTGGCCGCGCGCCGACCCCGGCCAACGGAGTAGCGTACCTGACTGGGGAGGCCAGACGCGCGCGATCGTCTCGTCTCCGCTTCGACTCCTCATCGCGCTTGGCGCTTCGAGTACTTGGGAGGGTTATCGGGGCCACGGGCGAATTCCGCCCGCGGCGATGCGCGCCACCTGGCAGCCATGATGGCGCGAAGAGCGCGTGAAAATCGGTTCCGGTGCAATTGCTCGTAAGAAAAGTTGTAAGCCGGGCGCAATACCGTAGACAGAAGCGAAGGAGTAAGGGCCAAAATGAAACATAGAAGGAGCATTCTATTTACGCTGGCAGCTATTTTGCTGCTGACGGCATTCCCGGCATTTATCAACGCCGACGCGCAGGTTCAGGCGAACCCCGACGGCGCTACCCCGCTGCCGGTCGATGTTGCGGCGCTGGATGATGAGATTCCCCCGTTGGAGGGCGGCGCCCCCTATCCCTATCCCATCATCAGCTATGAACCCCCCGCCGCGCCGGCCACGCCCAACGCGCCCAGTGCGCCGACGATCGACGTCTGGCATGGCACAACCCAGAACTTCGGCCAACTGGGCAACCCCCAGGTCTGGATCAACGTCCTGGGCCGCGTCTCGGGCACACCGCCGGTCACGTCGCTGACCTACTCACTCAATGGCGGCCCCGATGTTCCTCTGTTGATTGGTTCAAACCTCAAGCGCCTCTTCGACGCCGGCGACTTCAATATCGAGCTGGCTACCAGTCAACTGATCGACGGCGCCAACACCATTCTCATCAAAGCCCAGGACGGCGTCAGCCAATCGACCAAGACCGTCATCGTCAACTACGACGCCGGCAACGTCTGGCCGCTGCCCTACACGGCTAACTGGGGCGCGCTCGGTTCGATTCAGGCCGGCGCCCAGGTCGTTGACGGCCTGTGGGCCATCAACGGCGGCCGACTGGAGACCGTGGCCCCCGGCTACGACCGCCTGGTGGCCATCGGCGACATGAGCTGGACCAACTACGAGGTGACCGTGCCCGTCACTGTGCTGTCGCTCAACACCGCCGGCTGGGGTTCGCCCAGCAATGGCGCGGGCGTCGGCCTCATCGCCCGCTGGACGGGCCACATCAACACCGGCGAAAAGCCCAGCGAAGGTTGGCGGCGGCTGGGCGTGCTGGCCTGGCACCGCTGGAGCCCCAACGGCTCAACCGCCTTCGAGCTTGTCGGCAACGGCGGCGGGATTGAGATTGCCAAACGCACCGACCAGACGATCGCCCTCAACACGCCCTACATCTTCAAGCTGAGCGTCCAGTCGTCGCAGTTCGACGGCACGCCGTCCACCTACCGCTTCAAGTTCTGGCCCGCCGGCCAGCCGGAGCCGGCCGAATGGTACATGAGCGCCGTGGGCAACGGCGGCGAGCCGACCAGCGGCTCAATCCTGCTGGTGGCCCACCAGGCGATGGTCAGCTTCGGCAACGTCACGGTGACACCACTGCCCGCCGGGCCGTTCACCATCACCGTCGACGATCCCGACAACGGCAACATCATCGTTACGCCCAATAAGGCCAGCTACGCCTACGGCGAGCGGGTGACTATCCGCGCCCAGGGTCAGGGCAACAACGGCCTGGTCAACTGGACGGGCGACTTCTCCGGCACCCAGAACCCAATCGTCCTCGATATCACCCGCAACATCAACGTCGGCGCTGTGTTCGGGCCGATGGCCGAGGACATCCGCCTCAACCTGACCACGACCGGCCAGGGCACCGTCGATGCCGCGCCGGTGAAAAACAAGTACCTCTATGGCGAAGTGGTGACCCTTACGCCGCGTCCGGCGGCGGGCCACATTTTCGCCGGTTGGAGCGGCGACCTGACCGGGGCCGACAACCCGGCCAGCCTGGTCATGAGCCGCACGCAGACCCTCGTGGCGACCTTCGTTCCCGCCAACTCCGCCTCGCCCATATCCGATGACTTCAACGCCTGCGCGCTCGACACCGCCTTGTGGACCTTCGTCAATCCGGTGGGCGACGGTAGCTACACCATCAACGGTACGCAGCTACGCATCACCGTGCCGGCCAACGTCTCGCACAACATCTGGCTGGAGGGCAATCGCTCGGCGCGGGTCATGCAGCCGACCCAAAACACTGACTTCGAAATCGTCACCAAGTTCGAGTCGGCTGTCACGCAGCGCTACCAGATGCAAGGGATTTTGGTGGAGCAGGACCTGGCCAACTTCCTGCGCTTCGAGGTCTACCACGACGGCAGCAACACCCAACTCTACGCCGCGCGCTTTGTGAACGGCGACCCGCGACCGGTGATCACCAGTGTGCTGCTGACTACCACTCCGTCCTACTTGCGGGTAACGCGCGTCGGCAATCAGTGGAGCTTCTCCTACTCCTATAACGGTAGCGTCTGGATCTCCGGCGGTAGCTTCACCCACACGATGACCGTAGCCAAGAGCGGCGTCTACAGCGCCAACCACGGCACGCCGCCGGCCCGCCCGGCCCCGGCCCATACGGCCATCGTCGACTACTTCTTCAACACCGCTGCGCCCATTGACCCCGAAGACGGCCAGAACCCGGGGAACTTCACCATCACCGTTAACAAGATCGGCCAGGGCAATGTGACGCTGACCCCGGCCAAGGCGACCTACGCCTGTGGCGAGACGGTGACACTGACGGCCACACCGGCCGCCAACTGGCGGTTTAGCGGTTGGGGTGGGGACCTGAGCGGCAGCGCGCCGTCGCAACAATTGACGATATCGCGCAATCACGTGGTCAACGCCACCTTTATTCTTGGCAACTTCAAAACGTTCTTACCGATGACCATCGACAAGTAGAGCGCCCGGCCGATCAACACCAGCGTATCGGTAGTGACCGTCGAGGCAAGCATAGAAGAGGAAGAAGATGAAGCGCATAGTAACGTTAGCAGGTTTGCTGCTCATGAGTATGTTGATCGGCCTGGCCCACGCCCCGCGTGCGGCCGCGGGCATGTTCGATTCGAACAGCGAAGTAACCTACAAAGAGTACTGGATGTCGCACACCCAGTTCACCGGCGGCTGCATTGACGGGCTGCCGGAGAACCCGACCGGTACGTGGTACGTCGAGCCGGGCAAGCTGAATGAATGCCCCAAGGCGATGCAGATCACCTTGCCCGACAACTTCGCCAGCGCCATCAAGGCCGAGATCTACCTCGACCTGTGGCGCAACCACGACGTGCCCAGCGCCCGCTTCCGCGTCAATGGGAACTCGACCGTTTACGCCCCCAACGTCGGCTACGAATGGAGCCGCACGCCGTGGGTTGGTGAGATTCCGCTCACCTCCCTTGTCCAGGGTGTCAACACGTTCACCTTCTGGGGCGAGCACGGCCTCTACCACATCCACGACATCAGCGTCCGGCTCTACTATGACGAGACCCACCCGCTGATCGGCAACGACGTGACCCCGGCCGACGGCGAGTTGCTGACGATTACGTCGCTCGATGACAACGTCGCCAAACCGGCCTACGACGGTGGCGAACTGCTGGTCAACAATGACAAGCTGACACTGACGGCTCAGGTTGGCCCCGGCGCGTCCTACGTCGAGTTCCACGCCTACTACGACGGCTACGACGTTGACAACGACGGCCAGAACCGTGACTGGCAGAGCAGCAACCGCAACAACCGCTGGCCGGGTGGGCGGGAAATCGTCGGCACGCTTTACAGCGGCACGGCCAACCACATCGGCACAAAGGCCGCCCCGGTCGGCGGCGGTGTCGTCACCCAGGAATGGAACCTCAAGCACGTCATCAATCAGCCCGGCGTCAAGTTCAAGATTCGCATTGTGGACGCCGCGGGCAACGTGCGCGAGGCGGCCGGCGGCGTGACGCCGCCCTACAAGCTCATCCGCGACTACCCCACCGTCTACTACACCATTCCCGACTTCCAGGATGTCGGCCTCCACATGTCGGGCACGCAACCCGACACCGCCAGCTACACCTTCACCCTGCCCAGCGATCTGGACCTGACCACCGTTTCCGAGGCCTACTTCCTGGGCATGTACTGGAAGCGTCCGCGCTTCTCCTTCAACGGCATGGCCCCGATCAGCGTCCAGGACGGGCAGAACGATGAGTGGACGCTCGGCATTCGCCCCCTGTCCAAGACGGTGCTGGTGCCGGGCAACAACAGCCTGGTCTACTCCTACTCCGGTAGTGGCGTCGGCCACTTCGTCGAGGAGCCGGGGCCGATGCTCCTCCTCAAGGGCAACTTCACGGACGTTGCCGATGTGGCCAAGCCGGTTGTGGCCGAGCGCAACCCGGCCTCGTCGGCTACCAACGTCGACGTTTTTACCTCTGTGGCCGCCCGCATCGTTGACCTGGCTAGCGGTGTCAACGTCGACAGCGTCATCATGACCGTCAACGGCGGTCTCGTACAGCCGCAATTCAGCGGTACGGCCAACAATCTGACCGTCACCTACGTGCCCACCGCGCCGTTGCCGCCCAACACCTCGATCCCGGTCACGGTCTACGCCTGCGACCTGCGCGGCAACTGCATGACCTCGGCCGACCTCTACACCTTCACGACCGAGCCGCCGGATCTGACCCCGCCGGTTATCTCCAACGTCAACGTCGTCAGCACTGACGTTGACGCCACCATCACCTGGACGACCAACGAGCCGGCCGACAGCAAGGTCGAGTATGGCCTGACGACCGGCTACGAGAAGCCGGCCGTCAGCGCCACGCCGCTCGTCACGCAGCACTCGCTGCAACTGACCGGGCTGCAAACCCAATCTACCTATCACTTCCGCCTCTCCTCGCGCGACTTCAACGACAACCTGGCGACGACAGACGACCTCACCTTCCAGACAAAGGCCACGCCGGGCGACATCCGCTCCTCTGACTTCAGCGCCTGCGTCCTAGACTCGGCCGTCTGGTCCTATATCGACCCACTCGGCGACTCGCCGCTGGTCTGGACGGGCACCGGGGCGCAAATCTCCGTCCCTGCCAATACGCCGCACGACATCTGGCGCGCTGTCCTCAACTCGCCGCGCCTGATTCAGTACGTCGCCAACCAGGACTTCGACATTGAGGTCAAGTTCGAAAAGATCCTGAGCAAGAAGACCCAATCGATCGGCGTTCTGGCCCAACAGGACACCAACAACTACCTGCGCTTCAACTTTCAGAGCGAGGGCGCTGTCACCAAACTCGTCCTGGTCAACACCGTCAACGGCAGCAGCACGGTCGTCTTCACCACGCCCGTCACCCTGACCGGGCCGAGCTATATGCGCATTAACCGCGCCGGCGACGTGTGGAATCTGCAATACTCCACCGACGGCGTCAACTGGACGTTCGCGACAACCTACACGCGCACCCTGGCCCTCAGCCAGATCGGCGCCTTCGTCGGCAACACCGGCACCGACCCGGCCCACGTCAACGTCATCGACTACTTCATCAACCTCAATGACCCGCTCGACGTGGAAGACCCGCCCATCACCCTCGACGTGACCCAGACCGGGCTAGGCACGATCGCGCGCGACCCCGACAAGGAGGCCTACGCCTGCAATGAGACGGTCACGTTGACGGCCGAGCCGGCCCCCGACTGGGCGTTCGTCAGTTGGGGCGGGGCGCTCAGCGGCTCCGAACTGGTCAAGACGATCACCCTGGTCAAGCCGGAGAGCGTCACGGCCACGTTCACCAACTCCACCCTCTACGCCCTGAACGTCGAAGTGGTCAGCAATGGCCCCGGCGTCGGCGGCACGGTGACCAAGGCCCCGGACTTGGCCGGCTATCCCTATGGCACGGAGGTCGGCCTGACCGCCACGCCAACCCCCGGCTGGAGCTTCCTCGGCTGGTCGGGCGACTGGACAGCGACCGAGCTGGTGACAACTGTGCCCGTGACCGGTAACCTGGACGTTGTCGCCACCTTTGAGCAGGACGAGTACACGCTGGAGACACTCATCATCGCCGAGGGTGTCGGCGCGGGCGGTGCCATCACCGTCGATCCGGTGCAAGACACCTATCTCTATGGCGAGCCGGTCACCATCACCGTCACCCCCGAAGTCGGCTGGACGTTTGCCGGCTGGGCCGACGGCAGCACCGGCGTCAGCGGCAACGACCTCGTCACCACGCTGTCGATGTCGCAAGATGTCCTCGCCATCGCCCGGCTGGTGCAGAATCAGTACGTGCTGGACGTGAACCTCGTCCATGACGGCGAGCCGGGGGCCATCGGCGGCGCGGTCATCAAGAACCCCGACTTCCCCACCTTCGGCCACGGCCAGGTGGTGTCGGTCACGGCCGAGGCCATCCAGGGCTGGCTCTTCGGCGGCTGGGCCGGCGATCTGTCGGGCGACGACCCGACCCAATCGCTGACCATGGTTGACGACCAGACCATCACCGCTACCTTCGTCCAACAGCACTATACCATCACGATGACCATCGATGGGGCCAGTGGTCTTCCTGGCGCTCCCTGCGTCGACAACCCCGGCCAGGTCGTCATCACCCCCGACAAACCGTACTTCCTCCACAACGACATCGTCACCTTGGTGCCGGTGGCCGCGGCGGGCTGCGAGTTCATCATGTGGAGCGGCGACCTGAGCGGCAGCGACGAGCCGGCCATCCTGGCGGTCGATACCGACTACGACATCACTGCCCACTTTGCCGTGGACACCACGCCGATTGAGATCTTTAACGAGAGCATCGAGGTGATGCCCGGCGGCACGATGGCGACCGTCACTTGGGACACCGACGTACCCGGCACCAGCGTCGTCGATTACGGCGAAACGACCCTCTATGAGATCGGCACAAAGGCCGATGACGAGCTGAAGACGGAACACACTGTCCTGCTCACCGGCCTGACGGCGGATACGTTCTACCACCTGCAAATCACGTCGGTCGACGAATTCGGCAATACGGTCAGCACCGAGGACATGACCTTCACCACCAGCAACTCGTCGGGCATCTTCTCCGACGACTTCAGCGCCTGCGCCATCGACGGACGCTGGACGTGGGTCGATCCGCTGAATGACTCCACCAGCGAAGTGACCGGCCGGCAACTGGAGATCACTGTCCCGGGCGGCGATACGGGCCACACCCTGTATACCAACGGCATCGGGGTCCCGCGTCTCATGCAACCGTCGAACGACGACGACTTCACCATCGAGGTCAAATTCGACTCCGTTCTGGATAGCGTGGGCGCGGCCCAGGGTATCGTCATCGAGCAGGATAACACCACCTTCCTGCGCCTGGAGTTCCATCGGCGTGCCGACAGCAATGGCAGCAAAGTCTACCGTATCTACATGGCTGCCATTGACGATGGCGTACTGTCCAAAACCGCCATCGGCGATGTGGCTGGCGATCCGACCGAGCTATACATGCGCATCGTGCGCGCCGGCAACAAGTGGCAGCAGCTCTACTCCATCAACGGCGTCGACTGGCTGCCCAACAAGGGGGAGTTCACCTTTGACATGACCGTCAAGCGGGTGGGTGTCTACGCCGGCAACAGCAAGTTCGGCAACAGCCCCATCCCGACCTACACGGCTGTCGTCGACTACTTCTTCAACACCGCCGCGCCCATCACGCCCGAAGATAGCCGCTACGCCATCGACGTCACCCTCGACGGCTCCGGCACGGTCACGCGCAGCCCCAACCGCGGCTACTACTGCGGCCAGGAAGTGACGCTGACCGCCGTACCCGCCGACGGGTGGGTCTTCCTCGGCTGGCATGGCGATATCGCCGGTACCAACCCGGTGCATACGCTGACCGTGACGGCCGATATGAACGTCACGGCCCAGTTCAGCAGCGACGGCTTCAAGCTGGTGGTGCCGATCATCCTGAGATAGACGCTCGCCGACAAGTGGGGCGGCCCTAATGGGCCGCCCCACCGGCCTATTGGTTTCACCGGAGTGCGCCGCAAGGTCACTCTACTTCGCATTCTTGGCGATTCATTGCCGGAACAAAGAGAGAATCATGAACAAACAGGCAAAATGGCTTCTTCTCATCGCTCTGCTGCTGATGGCGACTGTGTCCGCCGGTGGCGTTGGGGCGTGGGTGGATGCCGACACCGACCCCACGGTTGCCGTGCCCACGGCCGTCGACGATGAAAGCGCGATGCCGCCCCTGGTTGGCGGTGCGCCCCGCGAACCGCAACTCACTCCGGCCCGCCCGCCCCTTGCGGCGGCGCCCGCCGGCGTCAACTTCCAGGACTCGCCCAACGCGCCGACAATCACAGTCTGGTATGGTGCGTCGCAGCAGTTTGGCCTAAAGGGCGATCCGCAAAAGTGGGTCAACATCCTCGGCCGCGTCAGCAGCGCCGTGCCGCTCAGCAGTCTGACCTACACCGTCAACGGCGGTTCGCCCCAGGCCCTCGAAACAGGGCCGGATAACATGCGCCTGGCCTTGGCCGGCGATTTCAACATCGAGCTGGACTACACCGACCTGCTGCCGGGGGCCAACCAGGTGGTTATCACCGCCCTGGACACCGCCCTCGTCTCCAGTCAGGCCGTTGTCACCGTCAACTACGCCGCCGCCCCGGCCTGGACGCCACAGACCTACACCGTCAACTGGGGCGCGGCCAGCAACGTTAGCGACGTCGCCCAGGTCATCGACGGCGAGTGGACTATCGACAACGGCACGGCCCGGCCGACGATCATGGAGTTCGACCGCCTGCTGGGCATCGGCGACCTCTCCTGGCGCGACTACACTGTCACTGTGCCCATCACCATCCTGGCGATGGACCCCGCCGGGTTCCCCGGCCCCAGCAACGGCCCCGGCATTGGCGTCATGGTGCGCTGGCAAGGCCACTACTGGGTCGATGGCGACACCCAGCCGCGCACCGGCTGGCGGCGGCTGGGCGCGCTGGGCTGGTATCGCTGGCAGCGCGACGGCAGCCAGTTTACCGAGGGGTTCGAGGTGCTGGGCAATGGCGGCCGGCTGATCGGCACGACCGACAAGACGCTGAACTTCGGCGTCACCTACATGTTCAAGCTGGCCGTGCAGGCTAACCCCGACCCCAGCATCCCGGCCACCTATCGCTTCAAGGTCTGGCCGGCGTCGTCGGCCGAGCCGGCGCTGTGGGACGTGGAGCGGCGCGGCTTCAACGGCGAGCCGAGCGGCGGCGGGCTGCTGCTGCTGGCCCATCACGTGGATGCTCGCTTCGGCGCGGTGCGCGTCGATCTGCTCAACACCCGGCCGCGGCCGATTCTGACGGTCATCACCGACGGCCCCGGCGGCGGCAGCGTGCGTCTGAACCCCGGCCCCCAGCCGCGCTTCGGCGAAGACGTAATCGTCACCGCCGCGCCCGATCTCGGCTCGGCCTTCGTTGGCTGGTCGGGCGCGCTGACCGGCGCGGCCAACCCCGGCCAGGTCACGCTGTTCGAGAGCGCGACTATCACCGCCACCTTCTCGGCCGATGGCAATGGGATCGCTCTGCCGATTATTGTGTCGTCGAATCCCTAGCCGCCCGGTGCATCCCCCTCCCGGTGCATCCCACTTTCTGGAGTGGGTTGCACCTTCTTACCAAACGAACGCAAGAACGTGCGACGCACTCAAGAAAGTGCGACGCACGGACGCTCATATGGATCCTTCCGAATACCGCGCCATCTACACCGTCGAAGACCGCCACTGGTGGTACGCCGGCATGGGCCGCATCAGTCGCGCCCTGCTGGAGACGGCCTACCCCGACCGGCGCGACCTGCGCATCCTCGACGCCGGCTGCGGCACGGGCGGGGCGCTAGGCTTTCTGGCCCAGTTCGGCACGGTGACGGGCAGCGACATCTCGCCGCTGGCCCTGGCCTACAGTCGCGCCCGCGGCCACGCCGCGCTCAGCCAGGCATCGGTGACCGCCCTGCCCTACGCCTGTCTCTTATACACATCTCCGAGCCCACGAGACCGTACTAGATCTCGTATGCCGTCTTCTGCTTGAAAAAAAAAACACACATACCACTACACACTACTCCCATATTTATATACAACACCCAATCACGCATCATATACTACACCGCTATCACATCCTCAAAGCACACCAACAC
>CALLZA010000176.1 GCA_937858165.1 uncultured Ardenticatenia bacterium | reverse complement strand
TCATGATCTGAGTGAGTATCATATTGGTTACTACGGTGTTTAGTCGTTCTGTCTGTATTATGTTGTAGTGAGTTGTTGTTTTTTTTTTTTTGTTGTTTGTTTTGTCAAGAAGAAGACGGCATACGATATCTAGTACGGTCTCGTGGGCTCGGAGATGTGTATAAGAGACAGGTACTCCAGGGCGTGCTGCGCGGCACCGGCGCGGCCGGGGCGCGGGCTGTCATCCGCAATCCCAACGGCCCCGCGCCGCTGGTCTTCGCCGAAGGGCCAGCGGCCGAAGCGATGGCCGCCCTCGACCGCGCCATCGTCCGCCGGATGCGCGCCACTGACGAACTGGGCCTGACGACGACGCCGGAGATCGAGGCCGAACTGGAGACAGCGCCACCCGTGGCCGCGCTGTTTGCCCTGCCGCTGCGGCTGGCCGGGGAGTACCAGGGGGCACTCTACCTGGGCTATCGCCAACCCCACTACTTTGACAGCGACGAGCGCAATCTGCTGCACACGCTGGCCGGCCAGGCTTCGGTGCTCGTCCAGAACGCCTATCTGTTCGCCGCGGCCGAAGGCGGGCGGCGGCGGCTGGCCGCTGTGTTGGCCAGCACGCCCAATGCCGTCCTCGTCACCGACCAGACCGACCGCGTCTTGCTCGTCAACCCAGCCATGGAAGCGGCCTTCGGCTTGCGAGCTGCCGACGCCGTCGGCCATCCTGTGACCGATGTGCTGGCTGCCGGCGAGGCGGGGCAGGAACTGGCCCGCCGGGTGATGACTGGGCCAACCGGGAGCGACCTCAAACTGGAGTTGACCGCCGGCGACCGCGACTTGCTGGCCGCCGTCTCCACCGTTCACACCAGCGACGGCCAGGCGATCGGCCGCGTTGCCGTGCTGCAAGACGTAACCGACCTCAAGGAGGTCGATCGGCTGAAGTCGGAGTTTCTGGACGGCATTTCCCACGATCTACGTAGCCCGCTGACCTACATGCGGAACTATGCCGAGTTGCTGCCACTGCCCGAAGACCCGGCGCTGGAGCAGGAGTACGTCAACAAGATCGTCTCCGGCATCGACCGCATGTCGGTGCTGGTTGAGGGGCTGCTCGAGATGGCGAACTTGCGCGCCGCGACGAGCGTGCAGTTCGACCGCGTGGACGTTGGCGAGCTTCTTAGCGAGGTGGCGCAGGAGTACGCCTCGCCGGCCTGGACGCGCGGCGTGCGGCTGGTCGTAGAAACGCCTGGCGGCCTGCCGCCGGTCGGAGCTGACCCGACGCTACTGCGGCGGGCGATCACCAATCTATTGACCAACGCCTTGAAGTATGCGCCGGAGAGCGGGCCGGTGGTTCTGCGGGGCGAGGCGCGCGGCGACGAAGTCGTGCTCAGCGTGCTCGACCGCGGGCCGGGCATCGCCGCCGCCGAGTTGCCCTACGTCTTTCAGAAGTTCTACCGCGGCGGACAGGGGGTTGCCGGGCGGCCGCCCGGTTCCGGCCTGGGGCTGGCCATCGTCAAGTCGATTGCCGACCTGCACGACGGCCGCGTGTGGTGCGAAAGTACGCCGGGTGAGGGCAGCACGTTCTACATCGCTCTGCGTGCCGTTCGTAGTCCAGCGCCATAGGGCGGCTCTTTACTCCCGCCCCAAACGCGCTAAAGCGCTCTACTACGAGCCATACGTGCCCTTATCGACGAACCGCTCGCGGCCGAACAGCCGAACCCCAAGCCACGCCACCGTCATCGTCGGGAGCATCTGCGTGAACGGCACGAACGACTCAACCGTGGCAAAGCCACGCAACCCCTTCAGCCCTAGCCGGTCGAGGACGATCCAGGCGATGGGCGCGGAGAGGAAGTCGAGCGCCAGGTCGAGGACATCGAGGAACAGGACGACCAGAAACGGGGTATAGAGCAGCGTCTCGGCGAAACCGGCATTGGGCGGCACATGAATGCGCCGCACTTGAACGATAATGATAACCAACAGGAGGAGGGCCACAATGCCGGCCACACCCATGACGCCCAACAGCACCAACCCAAAGTTCTGCAAAAACTCTTCCATCACACTTCGCCTCATCAACTCGCGTGGGCACCGGCCCCAGAAGCCGGCAATCTGCCCACCACGCAATGACACAAAACCGACTGCTCAGGGAACTATGCCTGGGTGAAGAAGAGCAGGATCATGATAATAGCGCCCACCAGTTCCACGGCGGCGCTAAGGCCCCAGCCGACGACGCCACCCAGCGTCGCCCGCCAGGCCGGCCGCCACGCGCCGTGGCGAATGTACTCGGCCAGCAGGATGCCCGCGCCGTAACCGACGACGGTGCCGAATATCGGCAATGGTAGCAGAAACGTGCCCGCCACCCCGCCGATCAAGCCGACTGCTAATGTCCGCCACGACGCGCCCGTCTTCTTGGCCCCCAGCATGGGCAGCCAGATGTCGGCCGTTCCGGCGACGAGGCCGACCAGCGTGATGAGCGCGAAGACCCAGGGCGAGAACGTCGCAAAGCCGTCAACCGGCCAGGCATAGAACAGCACCGCGCCCCACACGATGAGCGTGCCGGGCAGAATGGGCATGAAGGAGCCAAGCAGACCGACGCCAAAGGCCACGACGACGATCAGTAAAGCGAGACTTTCACCGAGTGCTTCCATAATCAAACGTCTATACGCAATTTGACAGGAGGGGTTGTAAAGAGAGCGCGATTCTGGAGAATCGCGCTACAGACTGCGGTAGGCTTGCAGGAACCGGTCGAACACACCGGCTAGATAGGGGCGCATCCCGGCCATCGGCCCGATGCGGTAGTGGGCCAACTCCGCCTCGCTCAGCCGGTTCACCCGCTGCCAGACGTACTTGCCCGGCATGTCGTGGCTCCAGCGGGCGAAGAAGGGAAACCACGTTGTCAGCACGTGGAGGCAGCGCGCCGCGGGCACAGCGGCGCGGAAGCTGCGCGCCGAGAAGCGCCGGCCCATCTCCACCGACAGCGTCAGTAAATAAGTATCGATGGCCGTTTCCTCGAACAGTGGTGCGACCTCGCGCAGGCGCAGGTGCGGTTGGCGCTCAGCGTCGTCCACCCCACCTGGCCGGCGGTCATAGAGCAAGGGAAAACGCTCCACAAAACCGACCAGATCGAGGACTCCCGGCCCCAGCTGCGCCCCTGCCCAATCGATGAGATACTGCTCACCAAAGAGTGGCAGCCGCCAATGGTCGGCGTGGGGCGCGCCGTGGAGCAACGTCCAGGGCAGGTCGTCGAGCGTCGCCAGCAGCGGCACAGGGTCGTCGAGTAGATCGGCCGCCGCCGCCAGATGGCTCTCGCCCAGCACGCCCGGCCAGCCGCCCAGATCGCGCAGGACGACAAGCCCATTGGCCGCTTCCAAGAACAGCGGGGCCAGTCGCCCGGCGCTGCGCACGGCGTGGCGCGACAGGATGGCCCCCGGCCCATCTTCAAACAGCGACAGATGGTCGCGTTGCAGCGTGTCCCAGCTAAAAGGCCCCTCCGGCCGTCGCAGAAAGTGCGGCACGGTTCCTTCGAGACCACCGGCCGCTTGCCAATGTCCGGCGTGCAGGCGGGCCAGCGTGGCAATCATGGCATCGACCTGCTCCGGTCGCCACGTCGCCGGCGGAAAGTCGTCGGGCACGTCTTCCAGGATGACCCAACTGGCGTCGCCGTCCACGTGGGCATAGCGGCAAGGGGGGATGCCCGTCGCCGCCGGGTCGCCCAACTGCTGATAGATCAGCGCTTCGATGGCATTGGTCTGTTTGGCGATGAAGGTGATGGGGTCGGAACAGCCAGCCAGCGTCAGCACGTAGCGCCGGACGTGGTGGACTCGCTCGACCGTGGCCCGCCCGGGCGTGACCAGTGACATATCCCACAGTGGCTCGGCGGTGACGGCGGTGACGATGACGTCAGCCAACTCCGGTGAGCGCGAGAGCAGCACCGTCCACGCCAGCGGATCGCGGCGCTGCAACTGCAAGACATCGACGGGCAGCGGTTCCATAGGGGCGAAAGTGTAGCCAAGATCGACCCGCACGGCAAGACATGCTATGCTTAGGCCCGATGGAATCCCGACTCTCACGCTGGTGCGATGGCCTGCTGGAAGCCGGCTGGCTCGTCGCCATCCTGGCCATCCCGATCTTCTTCAACATCCACTCCGAGCGTGTCTTCGAGCCGGACAAGCTGGCGTTGCTGCGCTCGATCGCCCTGGTCATGGCCGCCGCCTGGCTGGTCGGCCTCATCGACCGGCGCAGCTGGCGCGACGTGGCCCGGCTGCGGCCGAGCGACCCGGCGGCCATCTGGCACCGGCCGCTGGTGCTGCCCGTAGTGGCGCTGGTACTGGTCTACGCCCTGGCGACGCTATTCTCCATCGCCCCGCGCGTCAGTTGGGCCGGCTCTTACCAGCGTTTGCAGGGGACGTACACAACCCTGTCCTACATCGTCATCTTCGCCATGATGGCCGCCGCCATCCGCACCCCGCAGCAGGTGCGCCGCGTTGTCAGCACGGCCATCGTCGCCAGCATCCCCGTCGCCCTCTACGGTCTGCTACAACACTTCGGCCACGATCCGTTACCCTGGGGCGGCAACGTGCAGGATCGCGTCGCCGGCAACATGGGCAACGCCATTTTCATCGCTGCCTATCTGATCATGGTTGTGCCCCTGACGCTGGCGCGCATCGTCGATGCCGTCGGGGCGATTCTGGGGGACGACCAGCTGTCGGCGGCCGACGTAGCCCGCGCCGCGGCTTACCTCTTCATCCTGGCAATTCAACTCCTGACCATCTACTGGTCGGGCAGCCGCGGGCCACTCATCGGTCTGGCCGTCGGGCTGTTCTCGTTCACGCTGGTGCTGCTGGTCTCGCTGCGCGGCGCGGGCGGGGAGCGGCGCGGGCGCGACACGCTGTTTGGTCTCGCTCTGCTGCTGCCGGCGGTGCTGGCGCTGCTACTCAGCCCCGTCGTCTCGGCCGCAGCCGGGCCGGCGGTCGCCTTTGGCTTCTTCATGGGCGTCGTCATCCTGTCCGTGGTCGCCATCTTCATCCTGGTCACCCTGCGGCGCGGCTGGCGCTGGCTGTGGCTGGCCTGGATCGCGCTGACGGTCTTCATGGCCGGCTGGCTGCTGTTATTCAACGTACCGGCCGACCGCACCGCCGGGCTGCGCGGCGCGCCCGTGGTCGGCGGCATGCTGGACGTGCTCGACGAATGGCGCGACCTGCCGACCGTCGGCTCCTACGGCCGAATGCTCGATCCGACCAATACCACCGGCCGCGAGAAGAGCGGCCGGGTGCGCGTGCTCATCTGGGAAGGGGTCATCGACCTCATCTCGCCCCACGCGCCGCTGGAGTACCCCGACGGCCGCAGCGACCCGTTCAACTGGCTGCGCCCGCTGCTAGGGTACGGGCCGGAGACGATGTACGTCGCCTATAACCGCTTCTACCCGCCCGAACTGGCCACGGTGGAAGCGCGCAACGCCTCGCCCGACCGCTCCCACAACGAGACGTTCGACACCCTGGTCATTACTGGTGTGCTGGGCCTGCTGGCGTGGCAAGCGCTCTATCTGAGCGTCATCCTGTTCGCGTTTCGCTACTTGGGCGTTGTCCATTCGCGGCGCGACACGGCCATGCTCGTCGGCCTGTGGATCGGTGGCGCGGTGTTGGCCGCTGTGGTTGCCCTGCTGCTGGCCGGGCCGATCTATCTAGGTGTAGCCGTGCCCATGGGCGTCATCCTGGGCGTTGTGGCTTACCTCATCTACCACGCCGTCTTCGGCCGCGCCGCGCCCGGCGCGGCCGAGGTTCGTCCCTTTGCCCCCGACCGGCTATTGATGAACGCCCTGGTGGCGGCAGTGTTAGCCCACTACGTCGAAATTCACTTCGGTATTGCTATTTCGGCCACGCGCCTCTACTTCTTCGCCTACGCCGCCCTCATGCTGGCCCTGGCCGGGGCGCGCGCAGTGCGAGCGGATTCGCCGGCCGAAGCGCTATCAGTGGCGGCGAAAAGCGATAAGCGGCGGCGCAAGACCGCGACCACAACGACCACAACCGCCCCGGCCACACCCGGTGTGTGGAGCAATCTACTCGTGCCCGGCCTGCTGTTGACGCTCATGCTCGGCATCCTGGGCTACAACTTCGTCAGCTACGCCCTGCCGCCGGGCAAGGTGATTGAAGGGCCGGCCGATCTGACGGCGGGCGAAATCTTCCGCCAGTCGCTGACACAGAACGCGCGGGCTGACTTCATCGACTCGCCATTTCTGCTGACGCTACTGGTGCTGGCCTGGGGGTTGGGCTGGCTGGTGTTTCTCAGCGAGATGGCCAAGCACGGCGAGCTACGGCTGCCGGCGACGGGCAGCGCGACCGACGGCCGACAGCGCGCCGCGGCTGGCGTACTGGCATTGCTGGCCGTGGCCGGCGTGGTGGTGCGCTTCGCCACGCCGGGAGAAAATCTGACGGCGGTCGTGGGGCACAACGCGGCCCTCATCGGCGCGGCAGTCTGCGCCGCGGCGGCGGCCTTCCTGCTGCTCGACCGGCCGCGGGCGCGACTGACGGGCGCTCTGGTCGCGGTGGCGCTGGTGGCGCTGGCGTGGCCGGTGCTCATCGCCGGGGGCGCTGTGGCCGCCGCGGTCATGCTGCTCGCCGGCGCGGCGGTGGGCTGGCTCCTCTGGGACGGACGCTCCGGCGACTCCCTGCTGCCCGTCAGCGTCGTCGTGCCCGCCTCGCTGGTGGCCGGGCTGGCGGCTATCTTCGTCCACGCCACGCGCTACCAGGCGATGCTCTTCTATCAGGGCAGCGCGACGGCCCAGACAGCGGCCGAGTTGCGCGCTCTGGAAGCGGGCCAGGTCGGCGGTCTACTGGTCGGCCTCTACGTCTTCCTGTTCCTGATGTTGGCCGCGCTGTCGCTGGCGCTCAGTTGGCCAGGATTAGCCGATAGCCGCCGCCCGTGGAGCGACGCGCCGCGGCCGTTGGCCTTCGGCGCGCTGGCTGTACTGCTGGTCGCCGCGCTCTTTTTGGGCGCGCGCAGCAACGTGCGCGGCGTCCAGGCGGACATGATCTACAAGCGCGCCAAGCCCTTCGACGACCAGGCGACGCGGGCCGCCGGGGCCGACCCGGCCGCCCGACGCGAGGTGTGGGACGCGGCTATCGCCATCTATGAACGGGCCATCGACCGTATGCCGCAAGAGGACTTCTACTACCTTTTCCTCGGCCGGGCGCTGCTGGAGCGGGCCGGGCTGAGCGAAGATGCCAACGAACGGACCGAGTTGCTGACGCGCGCCGAAACGCTCCTGCTGCGGGCGCAGGACATCGCCCCGCTCAACACCGACCACACCGCCAACCTGGCCCGCCTCAACGCTCGCTGGGTGGCGGCGACGGACGACCCGGCCGAACAAAGCGAACGGCTCGACCTGGCCGGCGGCTACTACGTCGACGCCCTGGCCCTCAGCCCACAGAACTCTGTGGTGCGCAACGAACTGGCCCGGCTGGTGCTGGAGGTCGTCGGCGATTGCGAACGCGCCCTGGCCGTCTACGACGACTCAGCCCTCATCGACCCGTTCTACGCCCAGACCCACCTGGCGCGGGCCGACGCCTACATCGTCTGCGGCGACCCGCTACCCGAAGCCGGACGCACCGAGCACTTCCGCGTCGCCGCCGAGGCGCTCGACACCGCTCTACTGCTCAGCCCGGCCAACATCCGTGCCTGGATACAACTGGCCGAAGTGCGGCGACAATTGGGCGAGTACGAGGCGGCCGACGCCGCGTTGGCCCAGGCCCGGCTGCTGAACGACCCGGTCGCCATTCCGACCGCCGAACTCGACTTCCTGGCGGCGCAGATCGCTGCCGGCCGGGGGGACGAGGACGAAGCACGCGCGCTGGCCTTGCAGGCATTGGTGACGGCAGGCGAGACGACGGCCGAGCAAATTGAGGCATTCCTAGCCGAGCTGGACGAATGAGCCAGACCTCAGAGGTGGGCGTTGGCCACCAACGCCCACCTCTGAGGTCTTAGAACAAGAATGATCGCCTTCATCGCCGCCTTTTTCATCGCCCTGGCCCTGACGCTGGCCGGCCTGCCCTGGGTACGGCGGGCGGCGCTGGCGCTCGATCTCGTCGATGCCCCGGCCCAGCGCAAACTCCACCGCACGCCCATGCCCCTGCTGGGCGGTGCGGCCATCTTCCTGGGGGCCATCGCCGCCGTGCTCATCATCTACCGGGGCGAGCCGGAGCCGACGGTCATCGGCGTGCTGCTGGCGACGACGGTCGTGGCCTTGACCGGCCTCATCGACGACTATCGGCCGCTGCCCGCCTGGGCCAAGCTGGCCGGCCAATTCATCGGTTTCCTCATCCTGGTGCGCTTCGGCATTCGCGTCCGCCTGCCGCTGCCGGAGCCGTTCGACTACGCCATCACCCTACTCTGGCTGCTGGGCATCACCAACGCCATCAACTTCCTCGACAACATGGATGGTCTGAGCGCGGGCATTGCCGCCGTCACGACCTCATTTATACTTTTGCTGGCTCTAACCAACGGACAATTCCTCGTCTCGGCGCTGGCCGCGGCGCTGCTGGGGGCGTGTCTGGGCTTCCTGCGCTACAACTTCCCGCCGGCGCGCATCTTCATGGGCGACGTGGGGTCGCTGTTCCTGGGCTTTCTGCTGGCCGTGATGGGCATCCAGTTGCGCTTTCCAGAAAACTCCAACTTCGTCACCTGGATGGTGCCCGTCTTTCTGCTGGGCTTGCCCATCTTCGACATGACGCTGGTCGTCGTCTCGCGGCTGCGGCGCGGCCTCAGCCCCAACACCGCCGGGCGCGACCACACCAGCCACCGCCTCGTCCGGCTGGGCTTCTCCTCGCGCGAGGCGGTGCTGATTCTCTACCTATTTAGCGGCATCTTGGGTATGATGGCCCTCTACATCACCCAGGCCAGCCTGGTCGAGGGCTACCTGGTGGGGGGCATCGCCGCCATCTTGGCCCTGGGCGCTCTCGTCTGGCTGGAGCGCAAGTGGAAGGAGAGCGAAGCAACATGACCACTCAGGAACACAGCGCATTGGCCGCGCGGATACGCCGGTCGCCAATCCGGTCAACGGTAGGCGTCCTTCTTCTATTTCTAGGTCTGGTAATGCTCGTCATTGGCGTCGGCCGTGTCACCGCCCAGGACGAACCCGTCGAAGCCGCTCGCCCGGCGCAACTGCCGCTGCCCACCACACGCAACGACTTCTTCTTGCCGGGCACGCAGCCGGGCGACCTTGAACCTGTACTCTCGAATGGCGAGAACCATCCTATCGTCGACCCTGACTCATGTGACAGTTGCCACACAGACCCTATTTATAAAGCCTGGCGGGGCAGCATGATGGGTCAGGCCGGGCGCGACCCGCTGTTCTGGGCCGCCTTCGCCGTGGCCAACGACGACGCCACCGACGCCGGCGAATTTTGCCTGCGCTGCCATGCGCCGGCTGGCTGGTACGCCGAGCGCAGCGATCCGGCCAATGGCGACGCCCTGCTTGACCAGGACAGAAACGCCGGCGTGGCCTGCGAAGTCTGCCACCGCATGGTTGACCCTGTGCCTGGCGCGAACGATGAGGTAGCCGCGCTGGACGCCACCATTCGCGCCGAGCTTACGAACCCACCACCGACCAATCACTTCGCCAGTGGGATGCTCATTCTGGACCCCAAGGACAACCGCCGCGGCCCGTTCTCGCTGCCCGGTTTCTCCTACCATGTGGCTAAGCAGGCCCGGTTCCAGGGGCAGGGCGTCAACGCAGTTACGGAATCGCGCCTGTGCGGGAGTTGCCACAACGTTGACAACCCCACTCTAAGTTGGAACCCCGACCCGCCCGGCAACGCCCCGGCCCAGTACTGGCCTAACGAGTACGGCGAAGCCGCGCCTTCGTTCAACAAGGGCAATCTGTTCCCGGTGGAGCGTACCTACGACGAGTGGCTCAACAGCAGCTACGCCCAGGGCGGCGTCTTCGCGCCCCAGTTTGCCGGGGCCATGCCCAGCGCCATTATCGAGAGTTGCCAGGACTGTCACATGCAGCGCCTGACGGGCTACGCCGCCGAAGTGCCATTCCGGCCCGTCTATCGCAACTGCAACACCACCGGCTGCCTGCCCGCCCACGTCTTTGTCGGCGGCAACACCTGGATCCCGCGCATCCTGCAGGACGAGCGTTGGCGGCTACGCGATGAGGCCGATGCCGCGGCGCTGAACGCCACCGCGGCCGAGGCGGAGAGCATGCTGCGGCGCGCGGCGACACTGGAGATGACAGTTGAGCCGGCCGGGGCGCAGAAGCGGGTCACCGTGCGCGTCATCAACGAGACAGGCCACAAGCTGCCCACCGGCTACCCCGAAGGGCGGCGCATGTGGCTGAACCTGCGCGCCTACAACGCCGCCGGGCAGCTCATCTATGAGTCGGGGGCCTACAACCTGACGACGGGCAAGCTGACCGAGGACGTGGCGCTCAAGGTCTACGAGGCCAAGCAGGGGCTGACGCCGCAACTGGCGGCCGTGACCGGCGTACCGGCCGGGCCGTCGTTCCACTTCGCGCTCAACAACACCACCTACAAGGACAACCGCATCCCGCCGCGCGGCTACACGGTGGCCGCCTTCGATCAGCCGGGACTGCGGCCGGTTGGCGCAACCTATGTCGACGGCCAGTACTGGGACGACACCCAGTACACCGTCCCTGCGGCCACCGTGCGCGTCGTCGCCACGCTCTACTACCAGACCGCCAGCAGCGACTACATCGACTTCCTGCGTGAACTGGGTGGGCCTGACGGGGTGACGCTGGGGCTAATGTGGGACGACGACAAAAGCCCGCCGGTCGCCGTCGACCAGGTGACCTTCCCTGCGCCGAACGAGAGCTTTGTCCCGATGGTGCGGGGACAGTGATCAGTGGGCACTATCCAGTGTTCAGTATTCAGTCAGCACAAGCGTCTTATCGCTGATACTGGCAACTGTTTACTGTCTACTAGCCGTTACCGCTGACTTCTGACTACTGTATACTGACTACTGAATACTGATTAACAAAGGAGACCCTTCACAGCATGTCCAAAACGCCCAACCGTACGCCCTCCGTCTCGGCGCGCCGCCAGGAAGCGGAACGCCGCCGACTGGAGATTCGCCGCCGGCTGATGATCGCCGGGGCCGTCGTCCTCGTTTTGCTGGCCATCGCCATCGCCGCCTTTGTGCTAAACCAGGACGATGAGCCGGAAGCAGGCACGGAGATCACCGGCGATCGGCCGCTGGCCGCCGTCGATCCCGCCATCCGCAACGACTACTACAGAGAGCCGCCGGCGATGACCATCGACACAGAGAAGGAGTATGAGGCCGTCATCCGCATGGCCGACGGCCGCGAGATGCGCCTGAGCCTGTTCGACGACGAAGCGCCGATTACCGTCAATAACTTCGTCTTCCTGGCTAACCAGGGCTTCTACGACGGCACGACCTTCCACCGCGTGCTGGCCGACTTCATGGCCCAGGGCGGCGACCCGACGGGCACGGGCGGCGGCGGCCCCGGCTACACGTTCGAGGACGAACTGGACACCGGCTTCACCTTCGACCGTCGCGGCCTGCTGGCCATGGCCAACGCCGGGCCTGGCACCAACGGCAGCCAGTTTTTCATCACCTTCGTCGAGACACCCCACCTGGACGGGCTGCACACCATCTTCGGCGAATTGACCGAGGGGGATGAGGTGCTGAGCGGCCTGACCCTGCGCAACCCCGACACGGCCACCGAGCCGGGCGACGTGATTGACGAGATTGTTATTGTGGAGAGATAAGAAAGAAGAATCCACAGATTACACAGATTTCACAGATTCAATTAAATCGAATCTGTGAAATCTGTGTAATCTGTGGGTTGATTTCTTCATGATGCCCCAAAGACGCGCTGACGGGCTGATCGCTCTAGGCCTGCTATGGGCCTTTGGCGTGACGCTGCTGCGTGGGCTGCGGCGGCCGAATGATTGGGCCGAAGCCCACTGGCTCATCGGCTACGACTTCGGCCTTATCAAACGCGGGTTGCCGGCCACGCTGCTGCGCCCTTTCACCGCGGCCTCCCCCGAGCGGGCGGAGATGGCTATCACCCTGGTCGCCACTGCCCTCACCGCCCTCCTTTGCCTCGTGCTGATCGCCGTCTGTGGATCGATTCTGCGCCGCGCCGGTTTCTCGCGCAACGCCGTCGTCGCCGTGGCCGTGTTCGCCACCTCGCCCTTCGTCGTCATGACCGGCCATCTGAACGGCTACTTTGACGCACCGATCGTCCTGCTGACCGTGCTGGCTGTGACCCTGGCGTGGCGCGGTCGGGCGGGCTGGGCGGCCTTGGCTCTGACCATCGGCCTGCTGGTCCACGAGACGATCTTCATCATCGGCTTTCCGACCGTCATCTGGGCGGCGCTGTTGGCCAACCGGCGCGACGTCGCGACCGGACAGGCCGCGGCGCGGCGGCTGGCCCCGCTGTTAGCGCCGCTGGTCGCCTTCGCCGCTCTATTTGTCTACCAATCCTTCGCCATCGACGCCGCCGAGCTGGAGAGCACGCTCATCACCCACCTGGAGACGTTCCCGTTCATCCAGTACGATCAGGAAGTCATCGTGCCGCGTGCCTTCGCCAAGTCGTTCGTGGCCCACTTCCAATCGCAAAGCCCGCGCGTCTGGGGGCGGCTGTTCGATCCGGGGCTAATGCTGGCCATGCTGCCGACCGTCGCCGTCTGGCTGCTGTTCATTCGCCAGGCGCTGCGGGCCGCGGCCATGCCGCGCGGCCTGACCATCGCCGCCTGGCTGTTGCCGTTCCTGCCCCTGGCCCTGCACCTCATCGCCTGGGACACGGCGCGCATCTGGAGTTATCCCATCATCGTCGCCCTGCTGGTGGGCTGGGTGGCCTGTCTGGCGGCCGAACCGGCGCGGCTGCGGGCGGCCGATTCTCGCCTGCTGGCCATGCTCGGCCTGCTGACGCTGCCGCTCAACGTCTGTCTCTTATACACATCTGACGCTGCCGACGAGCGATCTAGTGTAGATCTCGGTGGTCCCCGTATCATTAAAAAAAAAAAAATATAGAACCTACGAGTGATGTCGAGTAAGATGCGACTCGAAAAACAAGACAAAAACCACACGTAACAAGACGCAAGAAAAATA
>CALLZA010000175.1 GCA_937858165.1 uncultured Ardenticatenia bacterium | reverse complement strand
GGGTGTGAATGGGCTGTTCGTGGTGCATACGGCTGATTCTACTTCATGTCGTATGTGGTGAGATTGTAGCTGATGATCAGATGTGAGTGGTTTCTAGTACTGTGTTTGTGTTTTTTTTTCAAGCAGAAGACGGCATACGAGATCTAGTACGGTCTCGTGGGCTCGGAGATGTGTATAAGAGACAGGGGCGGCGTAGCGGCCGTTGCGGGCAGCGTAGCTGTGCGCCCCGGCCTCGATGGCCCGCCAGTCGTTGCCCGTGGCGATGCACACGGCGTCAATGCCGTTCATAATGCCCTTGTTGTGCGTCGCGGCGCGATAGGGATCGACGACAGCGAAGGCGTTGGCCTCGGCAATGAGCCGGGCCACGTCGCCGCCGGGGATGTCGGGTAGGGTCAGTTCGGCGGCAGGAACGGTGCAGCGGGCGGTGGCCGTGCGCCGGTCAGCCAGGTTAGACAAGATGCGCAGATTGGTGCGCCCGCCGGTCAACTCGGCCAGGCGCGGGGCGATGGCCTCGGCGGCGGTGTTGACGGTGTTGGCCCCCATCGCGTCGCGACTGTCGAACAGCAGATGGACGATGAGCATGGGGCCGACGGGCGTGTCGGGGAAGGGGCGGGCCTCGATGCCGCGCGCGCCGCCGCCATAGGCGACGATGCTGTCGCTGCACGCGTCGGCGCGGGCCATCAGTTCCGCGCTGTGGGCCAGCACGGCCAGCCGCGCCGCTTCCAGGTCGGGCACGTCGAGCACCTGAATCTGGCCGATCATGACCGGCTCGGTCGATTCAGCCTGGAAGCCGCCACCGGCGCGGATGAGCTTGGCGGCGTGGCTGATGGCCGCCAGGACGCTCGGCTCCTCGACCGTCATGGGCACGAGGTAGTCGCGGCCGTTGACCAGGAAGTTGACGGCGATGCCCAAAGGCAGGGCGTAGGTGCCGACGACGTTCTCGATCATCAGGTCGGCCTGGCTGGGGGTCAGCCCCTGCCCGGCCAGCACGGCCCGTTCGGCCTCGTTCAATTCTGCCCAGTCGCCGACAACGGCTACACGCTCGGCCGGCAACAGCTTATAGAAGCCAGGCAGGCGCGACGTCTTCTGCTCCACAGCTCGTTCCACTTCCATGTTCTCCGTTCCCACACAAAGTTCTGTGAGTTTAAACCGACTCCGGGGTATATCGTTGCGGACTATAGCGCGGGAATGCTGCCAAAATCTATCAAGTGGAAGCGTGGGCCTGTCAGGACAAGTCATTTGGAAGAGTGGCACGCCGATGACACTAACGGGGCTGATCCCCGCCGATCCGATCAGCAATAATCAGCCCGATCCGCGTCATCGGCGGGCCACTTCTTATAGGCGATCGTTTGGACGCGCTACAATTAGGTTCGATACCCTGTTCTAACTTAACGGAGAAGGCATGATAACCTCGCATCGATTGACACGCGGCGTTCTGTTCGTCCTGGCCGTCGTCGCCCTTGCCGGCTGCGCCAGCACCCCCAACGACTCCGCCGCCCCCATCGGCCCGCAGGAGTTCGGTGGCGCCGACGATCTCCCTGTCTCTTATACACATCTCCGAGCCCACGAGACCGTACTAGATCTCGTATGCCGTCTTCTGCTTGCAAAAAAAAAAACCAATGTAACCCGCTGACCTCAGTCGTTTGTTGTCCACCTCACGATGTAGCTCTA
>CALLZA010000174.1 GCA_937858165.1 uncultured Ardenticatenia bacterium | reverse complement strand
TTGTGTTCTGTTATCATTCTAGATTCTTTTTTCATTTACCATGTTGGGCTTCACCTCCTGGTATATGTCATTTGTGTTTATAAAGAACCCGGCCCCCACCGAGCCTCCCACGAGACCCGCGGCGGGCGGCGCAAGTGGGAAAAAGAACCCGCCCTGGCCCCCCGCCACGACAGGCGGCCAGGAGCAGAACCAGGGCTAACGGGAGAAACCAACGCCGCCACGGGCGAAGGTGAAGAGAGAGCGTGCGCATCATATTTCCTCTGATCACTTGGCTTTTGCCGCGCAAAGAGCTATACTAATGGCTTAGACGTGGGCGCGTAGCTCAGTTGGTTAGAGCGCACGGTTCACATCCGTGAGGTCGTGGGTTCGAGTCCCCCCGCGCCCACCACGTCTTACCCCACTTCAGCCCTCCAGCCCGGTTTTTATAGGTTGTGGCCCCGCCGCGGGACACCCACGACGCGTGTCACCGGCATGACAAACAGGATGCCGGTGTCGGGCGCGGTCATATCACCCAGGACGGCCTGCGTGGCGGCGATAATGCGGTCGACCAGTTCGTCGCCGTCGACAACAGACATGAACGTCCGATGGTGTTCCTCGCCGGCGTGGAGCAGGCTGTGCAAGCTGGGCATGAGCGGTACGTCGTCGCGCAGGCTGGAGCGCTGGCGAATGTGACCCAGCCCTGTACTATTGATGATGGTGATGCCCGTCACGCCGGTCTTCTCCCAGCCGTCCAAAATGGCGGCTTCGTGTTCCAGATCATTCAACACCAGGAATACAGTATAGTACATAGGTTTCTATCCCATTGGTTGCCGGGCTACTCCGGCTGCGCGCTTGTTGCCGGGGTTGTGTCGTTGTTGCGGTAGGCCAGCCGCAACAGCGGCGGCGTCACCAGCGTGGCGACGATAACCATGAAGACGACGCCGGAGAACACCTCCGGTGTAAGCAGTTCGGCCCGCAGGGCGACCGAGGCCACGATGAGGCCCACTTCGCCGCGCGAGATCATGCCCACGCCGAGTTGCAGGCTCTCGCGCCGGTTGAAACCGCCGGCCAGCGCGCCCAGACCACTGCCGGCGACCTTGCTGATGATGGCGACGGCGGTCAGAGCGATGGCCAGATACCAGGCTGAGCCGCTGATGGCCCGCAAGTTGGCCTGTAAGCCGATGTTGACGAGGAAGATGGGCACGAATAACCCGTAGGCCAGGGCCGCCAGACGGCCTTCGATGTGATGGGCGTAAGATGTGCGGGCCAGGAACAGTCCGGCCATGAACGCCCCGGTGATGGCCGCCATGCCGCCCAGCGCCTCCGACGCCCAGGCGAACAGGAAGCAGATGACCAGTGCCGCTGTCGGCACGGCCTGGCTGATGGGCAGCCCTTCTACGCGGTCCATCAGCCGTGGTACGAGATACACCCCCACGGCCGACGCTCCGACCAGGAACAGTACCATCCGCAACAGGATCATGCCGATGCCTGCCCCGCTGTCGTCCGCGCCGAAGACGACCGACGCGCCGGAGAGCAGCAAGACGACGAGGATGTCGTCGAAGACGGCCGCGCCCAACAGCCCCAACCCCACCTTGCTCCGCAGCACGCCCAGCTCCATCAGCGTCTGGGCCGAGATGCTGACGCTCGTGGCCGAGAGGGCCAGGCCGATGAAGATCGCTTCGACCGTCTCGACGCCCAACAGCCGGGCCGTCACGAAGCCGCCGGCCAACGGCACGAGCACGCCCAACGTCCCGGCCAGCGCGGCCACCCGCCCCGACCGCAGCAGGTCGCGCAGGTCGAGCTCCAGCCCGGCCAGAAACATCAGCAGGATGACGCCGATCTCGGCGAAGAGAGTCAGCGAAGCCGACAGGTGATCGTCGCCGGCAAACAGTGGCCATCCACCCAGCATGTTCAGCACGGTGGGCCCCAGAATGATGCCCACGAGCAGTTCGCCCAGCACCGACGGCTGGCCCAGGCGGATGCTGGCGTAGCCGCCCACCTTGGCGGCGACGAGGATAATGACCGTTGCGGCCAGGAAGTTCAATAGTTCGCTATCCACGTGGCTCCTCCTCCAGTAGCTCCAGCGTAACCACGTCGCCGCGCCGGGCCAGCCGTACCCGATCGCCGCTGTGCAGGCTGCGTGTCACGTCAGCGTCGAAGCCATAGGCGTAGGGGATGCCCTCCAGTGAGCAGGCGGGCACGGTCTGCTGGTCGATCTCGCTGTTGACGACGGCCAGCGGGCCGATGCTGCGATAGTGCAACTCCAGCAACACGTAGGGGGCGACGCTGGAGCCGGTTCCGCGCGGGAAGATGGCCACCTTGCCGGCCAGGCTCTGGCCGTTGGCGGGGTGATCATCTTCCTCAATGTCGCCCGTCAGGCGGTTGACGTAGCCCAGGAAGGTGATGGGCGTGTCTGTTACCAGCGCTTCGCCCTCGACGGTGAAGTCACCTTGCGACGGCAGGCCGCGGCCGACGAAAGAAGGGCCTGGAACTGGTTCTTCAGCCTTGGCCCTCCCCCTTTGCCCCTCCCGAAGGGCGGGGGCACGCGCTCTCTCGCCCTTTGGGGGCGTGATGGTCAGAGGGGCTTCCGCTGTGGCGACTGTCTCTAACGTCAACTCCCCGGCGGCGACGGCGATGCAGTCGGCCAGGCACATCACAGCCGTGTCGAGGCCGTTGAGGCCGGACTTGATGTAATGTTCGGCCTTCATCGAATTGGTCAGCACGGCGTGGACCCACGACTGGTCGTAGGGAACCACTTCGGGGCAGGTGTTTTCCAGCAGCAGCGCACCGCTGTCGCGGATGGCGTCGGCCAGGCCGTTGCGCTCGGCGATGGCTTTGGCCGCGGCCGAGGTGAAAACCCACAGCGGCGGCGGCCCGCCTGGCGCGGCCGGCTTGGCCGAGACCCGCCGATCGCGCAGCAGACGGGCAATGGCCGCCAGTTCGCCCAGTGACGCCTGGGGGCAGCCGAGGACGACCAGCGACACGGGGCCGCGCGGCCGAAGCTCCTCATAGCGCCGGGCCAGCTCGGCCGGGCCGAACGTCAGCCGGTCTTGATAGTCGCCGTCGGATGGCGGCTCGGCCGTGTAGAGCAGCGGGCAACCATAGTTGGCCGCCGCCGCGCTCAGGGCTTTGCGCTGCTCGTGCGAGAGTTCGTCCGGCAGGCCGCCGATGGCCGGAATGGGGCCATAGGGCATGCGCCAGCCGGGGCGGCGCTGCTTGCCGATCCAGTCGCCCAGAATCGAGAAGTCGGTCGGGTCGTCCAGAGGCGTCGTCACGTTGACGGCCAGATTGGGCCGGCGCGCGGCTTCGTCCAGCAGGCCGTAGTCGGGCGCGTAGCCGGTCAGGGCGCAGGCCAGGGCGGAGAGGCCGGATTCGCGATTGGTGCGCAGTCCGCAGTAGGAGTTGGCGAAGCAGATGGCGTTCGACTCGGCCCAGGCGACGGGCGCGCCCATTTGGGCCGCCACCACGCCGTCCCACTCATAGGGCACGCACGACTGAATCGTGCGCACGCCTAGCCGGGCGTAGAGGTCGATGATCTCGCGGTGGTGGTCGAGGAACTCCGGCTCAGTGATGCGCATGGCCTCGAACTGGTGCTCGTCGCAGCCGGCGGAGTTGAGGGTCGTCGGCGCGCTCACGCCCGCCCCGGGGTCGGCGGCCAGCCGAGCCAGGAAGAGCCGCAAGCCCAAGCCCCCTGTTAGCGGCGAAACGCCCGATAGATGTGCCCCGCCGATGGGCACGAGGCGCGTCGCCCCGGCCATCGATGCCAGATCGAGCACCAGGCGCAGCCCCATCTGCCGCGCCAGCCCTTGTTCGCCGGCCAGCATGGCCCGCTGTTCGTCGTTCAGTTCGATTTCAGACACGCGTAGAGTCCTTGGTGGGCAGGTCGCCGGCCGCTAGGTAGCGGCTCAGATCGACGCGACCGTATTGGCCGCGCTCATATATCGAGCGGTCGTCGTTCCAGGGGATGGTGCAATCGAGTCCCATCTTGGCCGTCACGCTCTTGCGGCCGGGGACGTGGGTTCCCGACGGGTCGAGCGAGCTGCCCGGCTGATCGGGAAAGACGTAGAGGTCGCGGTTGGCCTGGAAGCGGGTGGCCATGGCCCATTCGACTTGCGCCGGGTCATAGATGTCCACGTCGCCGTCAACCACCCAGACGTGCTTCAGCGAGCCGTGGCCGCGAAAGGCGGCTTCAATGGCCCGGCGGCCGTCGTCCTCGCCCTGTTTGTCGATCTGTACCACGGCGTGGAGCCACGACGCACCACCGGGGGTGATGACTGCGCCGGTGCAGCGCACCACCTCGTTGACGGCGGCGAAGATGGTCGGCTCCTTGGGCATGCCCTGTCTCTTATACACATCTCCGAGCCCACGAGACCGTACTAGATCTCGTATGCCGTCTTCTGCTTGAAAAAAAAACACACCCAAACAG
>CALLZA010000173.1 GCA_937858165.1 uncultured Ardenticatenia bacterium | reverse complement strand
GCCGGCAGCGGCCACGGCCCCCCCACCGACCGACGGCAGGGAGCTGCTCCGCTTCGTCTTGACACCCTTCGATGAGGCCGGCATCGTCGCCAGCTTGTCGGCCGCCTCTTGTTGGGTGCGGGCGAAGAGCGCCGCGTCGGCCCGCAGCGTGTCGGCCAGGGCGCGCTTCTCGGCCACCATCTCGTCGGTCACGAACTCGTCGTGCGAGCGCAGCCCGGCGATGCGGAAGTCGTGCTTCTTGAACAGGCGATAGATCTCCTTGACGCGCTCCATGCTGATGTTGCGCCCCAGGGTGTAATCCTCGAACCGTCCTTCCATCGCCAGCAGCGCCGTCTCGGCCAGACAGGCGTAGGCCGTGCCTTTGGGCAGGCCAATGTCGTAGCCGAAGTCGATCTCGCCGGGGATGAGCACCTCGCCGCTCTCGATGACCAGCACGTCCGGCCGCAGCGCCGCCTCTTCGCGGCTGATGTCCGGCGGCCGGGCCACGTCGCAGATGACCGCGCCCGGTTTGCACTTGGTGATATCGACGATGCGCTGGCCAAAGGCCGACGTGGCGGTCACGATGAGATCGCACTGGCCCAGATACTCGTCGGCCCGTGTAGCAATGGTGACGGTCGAGCCGGGCGTCTCTTCCTGAATGGTGCGCTTCAGCTCGATCAGCCGCTCCGGTTCGATGGAGACGAGGACGACGTCGTAGATAGCCTGGGCCAGCAGGCGCGAGCAGACGGAGCCGATGGAGCCGGTCGCGCCGATGATCATCACCTTGCCCTGGGTCAGGTCGGTCGCGCCCATCTTGACCACGGCTTGTTTGGCCGCCTCCAGCGTGGCGGCCACGGTCAGGCTGTTGCCGCTGGTGATGGCGATGTCGGCCTCGTGGGCCACGGTGATGCCCGCGTCGCCGACGACGCTGGTGAACGCGCCCAGACCCATGATGCGCGCCCCCTTGCGCTCGGCGATGCGCGCGGCCTTGTTGAGCCGGTCATAGGTGAAGCGTTCGCCGTGGTTCATCATCTGCCGCGGCGTGGCCCCCAGGGAGATGAGATGCCCCTCGATGCGCTGGCCGGTGGTGGGCGAGACGCCGCCGGTGATGCGCGACAGGTACATCGGCTGCATGTAGGCGGCTACGGCCTCCACCAGATCGTCGGGCAGGTACTTCGTCCAGCGAAACGACTTGTGGTTGTGGACGAAGCGCAGGCTCAGCGGGTGGATGACGAAGGCGAAGCGGTTGATGCCCGCCTCGCCCGGTTGCAGATAACGCACAGCCGGCGTCCAGTCCAGGTCGGCCATCAGGTCGAGGTAGGTGTCTTCGGTCAGCGGCGCGTCGGGGTCGGCGCGCAGGGCGGCCATGATGGCCTCGATGGTGGCGGCCGACCAGCGGCCGAGCTCGCCGCGGCCGTCCAGCGCCGGCATCATCGTCACCAAGATGCTGACGCCGCGCTGGCGCAGGTCGGCCACGTCTTCTTCTGTGGCCCATTCGACGACGACCGTCTTGCGCTTCAGTTCGGCCGGAGCGTAGCGGCGGATGGCCCCCACATCGCCGGCCAGGATGTCGGCCCATTCGAAGGCGTCGGCTTCGCGCGGCGTGCCCGGTTCGCCCGGCAGGGGCTGAATGCGGTGGAAGGGGGCGTCTTTCAACTGGTCGAGTGTCGGGCTGGCGGCCTGGCCCAACGTGCCGCGCCCGCCGATAAGAGGCACCGCCGGCAGGGCGAAGTAGATGAACGGGTCGGCGTCTGTCTCTTATACACATCTGACGCTGCCGACGAGCGATCTAGTGTAGATCTCGGTGGTCGCCGTATCATTAAAAAAAAAAACAAGAGAGCAGGTATCAGGGGACGCGCACAAGATGAAACACACGAAATCAGAACAAAAAGAGACAAGCAAACTACATGAATGGACTG
>CALLZA010000172.1 GCA_937858165.1 uncultured Ardenticatenia bacterium | reverse complement strand
TCTGTCGTGTATACTCAGATGGTGTGTTTTTGGTTTCTTAGTTGCTATGTAGGTGTGTGTATGTCATTGATGATATGACGTGAACTGTGTAGTGCGGCGTTGTATAGTGTTTTTTTTTTTAATGATACGGCGACCACCGAGATCTACACTAGATCGCTCGTCGGCAGCGTCAGATGTGTATAAGAGACAGTAGTAGGCGTTGGCCTCGACGCTGACGCCGAACTGGGCGTTGAACAGCACCTGGCGCACCGCTCCCAGCGCGGCCGAGGTGAAGAACGAGGCCATGAGGATGAAACTGGCCTCGGCGATGCCGAACTCGCGGGTGAACAGGCCGCGCAGCCCGCCGGCCGGGCGGCGGGGGCGGATGACTTGCGTCCAGCGACGTAACGCCGCCGGAGCGGTGCGGATCGGTTCCAGAACGTCGGCCGCCAGCGGGAAGCCCATCCACGCGCTCTGGGCCAGGGCGGTAATGCCGCCGAGGCGGATGCGGCGCGGGCCGGGCGGCGGGGGCGGTGAGCCGGAAACGGGCGCGGTAATCGTCACGGGCAACTCCTGTAGATGATGTTGCCCATAGCATACTGGCCGCGCGGCGCGATAGACAGACCATCTGCTGTTCAATCGCTGTTCAGTCCCGAGAATGGCACGCTGATGACGCAGATGGGCGCAGAGTCTCGCTGACAAGAGTTCTGAGCAGCGAGCATCGGCGCTAATCAGCGTCATCTGCGTGCCATTCCGAACGTAGGCCTCCCCAGTATTGACATTTCGATGCAGATGGCGACAATTCGTCTCTCAGACGGCTACAGCGAGGGGACGCCGAGGACAAGGCGATGGCCGGTTTTTCGCTGCAACAGCGGTTGGAACAGGCCCGACGACGGCAGTTTGTCGGCCGCGTCAGTGAGCGCGACCGGTTGCGCGCTGCCCTCAGCGAACCGGAGCTGCCCTTCTCAGTCCTCTGTGTCTTTGGGCCGGGCGGCATCGGCAAGACCACTCTCCTGCGCGAATACGGCTACATTGCCCATGAGATAGGCATCCAGAGTGTTCAGCTCGACGGCCGCCACATCGAAGCCGCGCCCGACTTCTTTCTTGCCGCCCTGGGCCAGGCGCTCTCGCTTCCGCCGGACGCCGATGTCGTGGGCCATCTGGCCGACCGGGGCGAGCGCCTGCTGCTGCTGGTGGATACCTACGAGTTGCTGACGCCCATCGACGGCTGGCTGCGCGAGCAGTTCCTGCCGGCGCTGCCCGCCAGCGTGCTTGTGGTTCTGGCCGGCCGCCAGCCGCCGGCCGCGCCGTGGCGCACCGACGCCGGCTGGCAGACGATGATGCGCATCCTGCCGCTGCGCAACCTCGCCCCGGCGGACAGCCGCGTCTTCCTGGAGGGGCGGGGCGTGCCCGCGGCGCAGATCGACCGCGTGCTCGACTTCACCCACGGCCACGCCCTGGCCCTGTCGCTGGTGGCCGACTTCTTCGACCAGCAGCCGGAAGCCGCTTTCCAGCCCGAGGCCGCGCCCGACATCGTCAAGACGCTGCTGGAGGAGTTCGTGCAGGGCGTGCCCAGTTCGGCCCACCGTGCGGCGCTGGAGGCGTGCGCCCTGGTGCGGCTAATGACCGAGTCTCTGCTGGCGATGATGTTGAAGCAACAGGACGCCCACGAACTGTTCGAGTGGTTGCGCGGCCTGTCGTTCATCGAGGCCGACCGGCGCGGCATCTTCCCCCACGATTTGGCCCGCGAGGCGCTGACCGCCGACCTGAAGTGGCGCGACCCCGACGGCTATGCCGAGTTACACACCCGCGCGCGAGGCTACTACATGCAGCGCGTGCAGCACGGGGCCGGGCCAGACCAGCGCCGTTTGCTGGCCGACTACATCTATCTCCACCGCGACAACCCGTCGGTACGACCGTTCTTCCTGTGGCAGGAGTCGGGCACGGTCTTCACCGACGGCCTGCGCCCCGACGACGTGGAGGAGCTGCCGGAGATGGTGGCCCGGCACGAAGGGGCGGAGTCGGCCGCCCTGGCGGCACACTGGCTGGCCCGCCAGCCGGAGGGGTTCCGCGTGCTGCGCGAGGCGGGCGGCCAGCCGGTTGGCTTCCTCACCTTTGTGCGGCTGGAGGCCACGACGCCGGCCGACCGCGAGATTGACCCGGCGATAAACGCCGTCTGGCCGTTGCTGGCCCATAACCCGCCGCGCGGCGGCGAGACGGCGTCGTACTTCCGCTTTTGGATGGCCCGCGAGACTTACCAGAGCGTGTCGCCGGAGCACACGCGCCTGGTGCTGAACATGATGCAGCACTACCCTGTCTCTTATACACATCTCCGAGCCCACGAGACCGTACTAGCTCTCGTATGCCGTCTTCTGCTTGAAAAAAAAAAATCACACACACTCGCTGCCATCCGCACAACTCATCATACTACAACCAAACACTCACTAAACACTTAACGACATCCTGAGTACATAA
>CALLZA010000171.1 GCA_937858165.1 uncultured Ardenticatenia bacterium | reverse complement strand
TCATGTGTCCTTCATCGATTGGTACATTTTGTTTGTTTCTTTTGCGTGCTTTGGTTTTGTGTGTTCGTTGTGTTTTTTTTTTTAATGATACGGCGACCACCGAGATCTACACTAGATCGCTCGTCGGCAGCGTCAGATGTGTATAAGAGACAGGTCGTACTGCAATACGGTGGTCGCCGCGCCGGCCCCGGCCAGCGTCAGCGCCTTGCCGATGACGACGTGCTGGTTGCCCGGGCCGGTGTAGGTCCCGGCCGCCAGGTGGACGGTATCGCCGGCCGCGGCCTGGGCCACGGCGTAGTCGATGGTCAGGCAAGGGGTGACGCTGTTGCTACAGTCGCCCGTGTCGCTGCCGCCCGGGGCCACGTAACGGTCGCCGGCCGCCAGAACCGGACGCCCTCCGAAGAGCGCCGCCAGCAGCGCGACAAGGCACACCAAGCCACTACCATGCAGCAGATAACGATACTTGTTGGCTGTCATGACTCCAATACCTCCAAACCCACACTCCCAATACAACGAACCAAAGGGAATTAAGGTGCGGTCGCACGACTGGTTGCGGCCGTACCCGATAGACGTTTCCTGCTTGCCATACTAGACAAGGGGGCTTACAAAGCGCCTTACGTAGTTGCGACCGTTGGGGCTACTGTCCGTAGACGGCGGGCAAAAACACCACGTTGGCCGGGCGGCGCGTCGGCGTGGGCGAGGGGCCGCGGGTGGCTGTGGCTGTGGCCGTCGCCGGAGTCGTCGCCGTGGCGGTGGCGGTCGGGGTGGCTGTGGCCGTCACCGTCGATGTCGCCGTCGGCGTAGGCGTTCGCGTCGGCTTCGGGGTGTTGGTCGGCTCGCTCGTCGGTGAGGGGGAAGGCGTGGGCGTGGCCGGACGTTCTTCCGGCTGGCCGACGCTCACCTCCAACGGCTTGTAGGCGGCGTGGAGGGCGGCCGCGACGGCATCCGTCGCCGTGTCCTCTACCAGTCCCAGGGTCATTTGCCGTCCCGTGCCTTCCAGATAGCGGCCGTTGCCGTTGCGGCCATAGCCGAGAATGGTCATGCCCAGGCTATCGGGCGTATACGAGTCGACGATATCGTCTGGTTCGTGGTGGACGGTGTAGAAGGAGCGCCCCAGTGTCGGGTCGGCAAAGAAGACCCACTCCTCGCCCGGCAGATCGCCCGACCAGCTCTCGCCGGCCGTCGTCGTCGTGCCGTCGGAACGCACCACCAGGTCGGTCGCCAGATCGAGCTGGCCGCCGGGCGTGCCCTCATAGAGCAGCCAGTACAGTTTGGTGGTCGGCGCTTTCAGCACGGTCAGGCGGGCGTAGTTGGGATAAATCTCCCACTGCGTTGACCACAGGCCGTCGAGACTATTGGAGCGGAAGCTCACCTTCAGCGGGCCGCGGCGCATCCAGACGGTTTCAACGCCGGCCCGGCCGGGATGGAAGTAGCCGCCGTCGTTGGGGTGAACCATGTTGGGGATGCCGCGGAAGTCGCCCGCGCCTTTGGGCGTCGGGTTCCAGCTAATCCAGTCCTCGTCGTCGGCGTCGATGAGCGACGAGAAGCCGCCGCCGGTCTTGTGGTAGTAGTACGTGCCGTCGTCGTTGCCGATGCGCAGCGTCTCGTAGCCGTAGGCGTCGGTGATGGTCGCCGAGGTAACGCGATTGGCAAAGTCCGGCAGGGCCAGGTCGCGGCCGACGACGTCGAAGTAGACGTGGTAGCGGCGGGTTTCACCGGCCGCGGTCGCGCCGGTCAGGAGAATGATCAGCGTGCCGGCGGCGTTGCCCGTCGGATCGTAGTCGTTGGCGCGGTCAAATTGGAAGGGTACGTCGTCATCGACAATCGTCGCTCCAGCCACTTCCAGCACACGGATGGAGTCAGGGTCGAAGCGGCTGTCCTCGCCGGCCTGATCGAGCAGCGTAGTGAAATTGATATCGACGTCGGCCGCCTTGTCGTCACGGGCGAATCCGGCGGCGGCCACGTCGACGGCCACGCGGTAGGCCCAGGCCGAGTCCCACCAGCCGGCAGCGGCCGGTGCCGCGCTGCCCGGCCGCCAGGCCAGCACCGGTAACAGCACGGCCAGGGCCGCGACGACGAGCGCAACTCTTTTGTTCATAACTGCCTCAAAAGATTGGCGGTGCGGTTCGGGCGAGTGGCCCGAACCGCACCGGAGGAAGGGGCTGTCTAAAGGCGCCTACTCGATCTCGATGGCGTCGAACGCCGGCAGGCCGTAGGAGGTGGCGTTCCAGAAGAGGCTGTAGGCGCAGGTGGTGTTCAGCGCGCCCAGACTGCCGGGGGTACAGACTGTCTCTTATACACATCTCCGAGCCCACGAGACCGTACTAGATCTCGTATGCCGTCTTCTGCTTGAAAAAAAAAACAAACAAATGACGAATCGTAAAACCGTAATCACTCACAACTAAATAACAAATAATAGGTAGACAGTAAGTAACGAGTAGCATATGTACGCAGA
>CALLZA010000170.1 GCA_937858165.1 uncultured Ardenticatenia bacterium | reverse complement strand
TCGTTGTATAGTGCGTGAGTGACTAGATCAGTACGCTACTGCTGATTGATATCGATTGCATCCATGTGGTATCGCTGGAATAATATGTGTGTGTTGTGTTTGACGATGAATCTGTAATCTTGTGGGATGAGTTGAATGATGTGTGAGATGTTTCATCAAGGATAGGCCGTAATTCGATTTTTTTTTTGCAAGCGTAAGACGGCATACGAGATCTAGTACGGTCTCGTGGGCTCGGAGATGTGTATAAGAGACAGGTCTTCAATCGGATCGACGACCGGCGGTGGGTTGTTGGAGAAGGTCGCCGTGACGACGGTGTTCTGCTCGATAGCGAAGGTCAGCGGGTTCTCCGCGCCGGTCAGGTCGCCCGACCAGCCGGTGAAGAAGTAGTTCGGCGACGGTGTAGCCGTCAGGGTGATGCTATCGCCGCAGTAGTACTCAGCCATCGGGGGCGTGACCATGACCTGGCCGGGGCCGATCTTGTTGACCGTCAGCGAGTGGCGGTTCTGGGTGAAGACGGCGGTCACGCTCATGTCGCGCGTCACAGTCAGCAACTCAACCGGGTTGGTGCCGGTCAGGTCGCCTTCCCAGCGGGTGAACGACCAGCAAGCATTAGGCTCGGCCACGAGGGTCACGGTGTCGTTGTAGACGTAGCTACCCTTATTGGGGTTCAGCGCAACCGAGCCGCCGACGCCCGAGTCGGGCAGGCTGACGATGTCGATTTCGATCTCGTACTGATCCTGGACAAAGGTGGCGTTGACGATCGCGTCGTCGGTGATGGTCAGTTGCGTTTCGGCGTTGGTCGAGGTAACGGCCCCGCTCCAGCCGCCGAACGTCCAGCCCTGATTGGGCGTGGCCCTCAGCGTCACCACATCGCCATAGACGTAGGTGCTCTTCAGCGGCGTGGCCGAAACGGTGCCGCCGGTGCCGATGCCATCGTTGATGACGTTGAGCGTCAGGTCGTACTCTTCCTGGACGAAGTTGGCCGTAACGGTCTCCGTCTTCAACATCGTCACCGAGACGGTGGGCGACGTGCTGTTGACCGCGCCGCTCCAGCCGACGAAGGCCCAACCCGGCTGCGGCACGGCCGTCAACTGGACGACGTCGCCATAGACGTAGGTCGCCTGGTCAGGGCTTTTCACCACAGCGTTCTGTTCGCCGCCGATGCCGTCGTTGTCGATGACGACGTTGAGCAAGTACTGGTCCTGGGTGAAGGTGGCGATGACGTTCTTGGGCGCGTCGATGATAACGGACGCCAGCGGCGACTGACCGGTGAAATCGCCACTGTAGCCGGCGAACGACCAACCGGGAACCGTGCTGGCGCTGAGCACGACTTCATCGCCGCAGAGGTAAGTGGTCTTGTCCGGTTGCTTGGTGACTGTACCGGTGCCGACGACGGCGACGTTGATGCTCATCGGATTGCCGGCTGCGGGCACGATCGGGATGTCGTTGTTGAAGAAGTAGTCAACGACCGCCGTGTGGCCGGGGGCCGCGCCGGCCGCGCCGGCGGCGCCGGCAAACACGCCGACCTGGATGGGGGTCATGTCCATCGTGTAGGCCGCCTGGCCCTTCCACTGGCCGTCCTGATAGTAGAAGCGCTGGAAGCTGTCGCCGACGCGCTTGACGCGCAGCATTGTCGGCAGTGTCGTGCCTTCGACAAACGTTGTCGTGGCGCTTTTTACGGCCACGCCGTCTTTGACGAAGCGGCTGAACATGATGAAGCCGCTGGCGGCGCGTTCAAAGGCGACACGGACGTAGGTGTCGGCGTCCTCTTCGATCAGGACGCCCTGCATCTGTCCGATGGCGGTCAGGGCCGACTCGAATTTGACATCGATCGAGAAGTCACTGTCACCAGCCATTTGCATGATGCGCGGCGGGCCGCCATTGGTCCAGTCGTGGGCACTGCCGCCGGGGAAGCTGAGCGTCAGCGTCTCGCCCGACATGGACAGGGTGGTGTTGCCCTGCGGATCGATCTCGGTCCAGATCGGGTTGAGCAGGCAGGCGTTGAAGTCGTCGGACAGCAGGCTGCCAAACTCATTGGTCGTGAAGGTGTCGTCGTTGGTCGAGCCGGTGTTGCCCTGCTCGTCGGCGCCCAGAATGCGGAAGTGGTAGCGTGTGCTGGGCTGGAGGCCGCGGATTTCAACCGCGTGGCTGGTCTTCAGCACATCGGTCTGGCCCACGAAGCCGAGTTCATAGTTCGTCGTCTTGCCATACTCTACGCGGCTGGTGGCCGGCTCGCTGCTGTTCCAGGAGATGTTGGCTCCGTTGGGCAGGGTGGTGACGACAATGTTGCTGAAGGTGGGCGCCGTGGTGTCGGGCGTCGTGGTCGTGAACTTGTAGGTGACCGGGGTCATGCAGTTGCCCAGCAAGTCACAGCCCTCGATCTTGATGTTGTACTCGGTCGCAAAGCCGAGGTTGCCGGGCGGGTCGTAGACCAGGCGGTAGTCGCCCATAACGCCCTGAATGGTCGTCTGGTTGGTGCGGTCGACATCGTTGACAGTGAGTTTGACCGTCGTCCAGTCGACGCCGAACTGGTCATCGCCGAGGCGGGCGATGATGGCCGACTTGACTTCGACGTTGGTAGCGTTGGGCGCGGGCAACTGGCCGCTGACAACCGGCGCAGTCACGTCGGCCGCGCCGGGGGCGGTGCGGCGCAAGACAAACATCGGGCCGGGCTTCTCGACAAAGTGGCCGGGGCCGGCGCCGGTGTAGGAGAAGGTGATGCGATTCAGGCCGGGAACGAGGAAGTTCTTGTTGAGGGCGCGAACAGCCAACGCCCAGTCGGTCGCACCGACGGGCGAGGTGCCGCTGCCGTTGATGGCGAAGTTCGGGTTGCGCCAGAAGGCACCGACCAGATAGGCG
>CALLZA010000169.1 GCA_937858165.1 uncultured Ardenticatenia bacterium | reverse complement strand
TGTGCGAGTATGATGCTGGGTGCTTTGGATCGGTGGGAGATCGGTTTGTGCTACTATAGCTGTCGACAGGTTGTAGTGTGTTTTTTTTTTTCAAGCAGAAGACGGCATACGAGATCTAGTACGGTCTCGTGGGCTCGGAGATGTGTATAAGAGACAGAACCACAACAGTGTGGGCTGCTGCCCGGCGCGCTGCAGCCCGGCCAGCACGCCAATGGCAGCGCAACAGTCGCCGGCGATCGACACCGGTCGCTGACCGGCAGCCACGGCCGCGGCCACCTCGGCCGCCAGCGCGTCGTAGAGGCGGCCCATGCGCTCAATGCGTTCGCCGGGCGGCAACTCAGTCTGGACAACGCGCCAGTCAGGGGCAGCCATGTCGGCGATGGCCGGGCGCAGTTCGTCGAGAAAGTAAGGGGTCAGGATAGTGCGGTCAGACATACGTTTGGCTCCTTGCCGGCCGGACGGGCAATGAAACACAAAAGGGGCAGGCCCGCCACAGCGAGCCTACCCCTTTGATCTTAGACCAATCTGGTCCAGTGGTCGAACGACTAGTTCGTGGGCGACAGCGATGACACGGGCACGCCCGTGCTGACGTATGCGGCGTTCACCCAACCCGTCTGGCCGTTGGGCGTCACAACCTGCACCCACTCGCTGTCGGTGCTACGGAAGCCGGTCATCTGCACCGTAGCGCAGGGCTGGAGCTGGGTCAGGGCCTCGAACTGCGTGCTGGGGCCGCGGCGGACGTTGAGCACGACCGTACCGTTGACCTGGGCCTGGAGGGCGGTCGGCGCAACCGTACAGTTGCCGGCCGGGCCGGGCGGCAGGATGGCCGGGCCGCCCAACGGGATGAGGTCGACCTGCAAGAAGGCCGGGCCAAAGTTGTCGTAGTACTCAACGACGACGGTGGCAACGTTGCCCCTGGCCGTGATCTCGGCCGAGCGGGTCGTGGTCTGGTCGATCCAGTTGTCGATGACCAACTGGTTGTTAACCCAGACGCGCGAGCCGTCGTCGCTGGTGGCCACAACGCGATAGCGGCCGGGCTGCACGGCCACCTGGCGCGTCCAGCGGGCCGACCACAGGTCACTGTTGACGCCGGGGCCAGGTGAAGCCGTGCCCCAGTTCTGATTCAGGTAGCGGTCGTCGCGCACGAGCACCGGCGCGCCGGCCAGGTTTGGCGTGTTGAAGTAGACGCCCTGCCAGTTGGGGAACTGCGGTCCGGCGCTTTCGGGGCCGATGAGGCTCCAGGTGAAGATCGCCGTGGCCTGGCCGCCGTCCTCGAAGTGCTCGACGCGGAAGGCGTGGGTGCCGGCGGGGATGAAGCGGTCGACGGAGACGGTGTGCTCCTGGCTGGGTGTCCAACTGTCGATGATCAGTTGGTCGTTGATCCAGACGCGCATGCCGTCGTCCATGGTGGCGTTGAAACGGTAGTTGCCGGCAGCAAACGGAATTCTGCGCGTCCAACGGACGGAGAAGTTATCGTCGCCGACGCGAGCGTCCGGCGCGCCGCCCCACCAGCGGAAGTCGATTGTGCGGTCCCAGCGGGTCATGATGGGGGTGCCGCGTAGCTCCTGGTTCGTCCAGAACTCGGCGTACCAGAGATCGGGGTTGTCACTTTGGGCCGCGGCCGGACGACTGCCTATGACCAACAGCCCAATCACCAGCGCGAGAGCGGCGATCAGCCAACTGTGACGACGGAGGGAGAGATGCATAGCTTCGTTGCTCCTTGCTAGGGCGCGGCCACGGTGTTAGATGGCTTGCAGCCGGCCGCACGTAATTCGGTTGACCAACTAACCATTCTAAACTACTCAGAAAGGTGTGTCAAGCGACCACGACCGGCTGTGTCAAAAGGCCGGGCCGAGCGCCATCGCTCGACCCGGCTGCCGCGAACGACTAGCCGACGCCCGGCGTCAGTTCGTCAACGGTGTTGAGGTATTGGCTAAGCACCCAGCCGATCGCGCCGCTGTCACTGAGCAGTTCGACCCACTGGCCGTCGGCGCTGCGGTTGCCGGTCAGCAGGGGCTGGGCGCATGACTGAAGCTGGCCCACGATGGCGAACGTCAGGCCCGCCCCGGCGCGCACGTTCAGCGGGCGGGCGCTGATGACCACGCCGTTGGTGGCCGTCGGGGCAACGGGGCAGCTAACCGTGCCGTCGGGCAGGGTTGGCGGGGCGGGTGTCGGCGTGGGCGTGGGCGGCAAGAGGCCCTGGCCGCCGTCAACGGGGATGATGTCTAGCCGCAGCGAGGCCACGCCGGTCGCCTCAAAGTACTCCACGCGCAAGTTGGCCGGCCCGCTGAACCAGTAGTCGGCCGAACGGGTCTTGAACGCCTGGACGCCCCAGTTGTCGATGATCAGTTGGTCGTTGACGTAGAGGCGCGCGCCGTCGTCGCTGGTCAGGTGGAGCCGATACTGGCCGGGCACGCCGTTGAAGGTGCGCGTCCAGCGGGCCGAGAAGTTGTCGGCCGGCAGCCGCGGGTCGGGCGCGCCGAACTGCCAGTTGAAGTCGAGGTAGCGATCGTCGCGGACGACGACCGGCGCGCCGAACAGCGCGGCGTTGGCGAAGTACTCCCCCTGCCAGTTGGGGTAGGTGCTGCCGCCGGAGACGGGCGACCAGCCGAAGACGGCCGTGGCTGTGCCGCCGAGGCCCTGGTAATCGACGCGGATGTTGTGCCACCCCTGGCCGACGAATACGTCCTTGGACACAGGGTGCCCCGCGCTCATGCCCCAGGCGGCGATGATCAGCGTGCCATCGACCCAGAAGCGCAGCCAGGTGCCCATGGGGGCACCCAAGCGGAAGAAGCCCGCCG
>CALLZA010000168.1 GCA_937858165.1 uncultured Ardenticatenia bacterium | reverse complement strand
TTGCGATAATTAGTAGAGAATGAGTAGATGGTATGATGATGAGGTTGCATGCGGATAGATATAGTAGGCACATACTATGATGAGAGACGCTGTATTTTTTTTTTTTTCAAGCAGAAGACGGCATACGAGATCTAGTACGGTCTCGTGGGCTCGGAGATGTGTATAAGAGACAGGGGGGGCAGACCCTCTCCCAAAGGGGGAACGAGCGCCCTCCTCTCTTCTCTAATCACTCGTCACTTATCACTAATCACTCTCTTGCTCTGGTTTTTGCTCGTCGCCGCCGGCTGGCTCTCGTTTATGCTGCGCACTTCGGCCGACCAGGGGCGTCTGTTCTTCCCCGCGCTCACGCCGCTGGCGCTGGGGACGGCCTACGGGCTGAGCCGCTGGCCGCGACCGTGGCTGCAACGGGGCGCCGTCGGTCTGGCCCTGACGACAACCGTTTACTGCCTCCTGGCCGTCATCCCGCCCACCTTCGCCCGCCCGCCCATCGTCACCGCTTTGCCGGCCGAGGCCGCGCCGCTCGACGTGACCTTCCCGGAGGGGCTGGAGCTGCTCGGCGCACGAGTGGAAGCGGCCGAGGCGCGGCCGGGGGAGTGGGTGTGGGTCACGCTCTACTGGCGGGCCGCGCGCGATGGCGTGACCGGCGCGCCGCTGGTTCACCTGGAGCTGTTCGGCCGCGGCTTTGAGCGCATCGGTGACGTCGTCGCCTACCACGGTCGCGGCGGCTACCCGGCAGCGCTGTGGCCGGCGGGGGCCATCGTCGCCGACCGGCTGGCAGTCCGTGTGCGCCTGGACGACCCCGCCGCCGCGCCGGTCGAGGCCCGCCTTGGCGTCAAGCTGAGCGCCGACGCCGACAGCCGCGACGTGGGCGTGGTGAAGGTCGTGCCGGCCGCGCGGCCGGCGCGGCAGGAGCCACTGGCCACGCTAGGTGAAGGGCTAGAACTGGCCGCGGCCGAGTTGGCTGCCACTACTGTTTCGCCCGGCGAGAGCGTCGCCGTGCAGTTGCGCTGGCAGGTGGCCGTCCCGCCTGGCCCGGCCGACCTGCACCTCTTCGTCCACCTGGGCGACCCGACGCAGACGCCATTGGCCCAGAGCGACGGGCCGGTGATGGGCGGCGAATACCCGCCGCGGCTGTGGGCGGCGGGCGAGGTGTTCGCCGACACGGCCACGCTGACGCTGCCGGGCGACCTGCCGCCGGGCGACTACCCGGTGCAGATCGGCCTCTATGACTTCGCCACTGGGGCGCGGCTGCCGGTCACCGTCGACGGCCAACGTTCGCCGACCGATACCTACCCGGTTGGCACGCTGGTCATACGGCAGGGGCGAGACTAACACCTGCCCCCACCCCTACCGCTGGAAAACAAAAGCGGCCTGCGAATGCAGACCGCCGCCTACTGTTTCTTGTCAGGCGCTTATGCTGTTTACCAAAATGATGCGGCTATCGCGCCTTGCGCCGGCGGATCGTTCCGCCGATGGGCGATAACCGTATTCATTTGCCAAAGTGCATCAGCGCCGTCCCGAAGAACGCGATAAATCGCTTGACTACGAACCTGTGCTAGTTGGCGCTGAAGGTCTCAACGACGCTATTGGTGGTGCCATGCTCGTTGGGAGCGTAGCCGTCAGCGGAGTCGTCGTTGACCCACTCGCTGCTGTTGACCAGGTAGCGATACTGGTAGCGGCCGTTGGCCGGCAGCCGCAGCTTGACGGTGAACGCGCCCTTGCTCTTCTTCATCTCCACCGGCTGCCAGCCGTTGGCCTCGCACACCAGCACGGCGTCGCGCGCCTCGCTCGGCAGCTCAAACGTAACTTCGTATTCGTCCTTCGACTTGACGTACTTCTTCTTCAACATGATTAACTCTCCTTCGAAAAGGTCTGTCCGTTCGCTATGCGTTTTTGTTAAGCAGTTAGCGTTGGTGACTGTAGATGGAATTGGAAACTCGTCCCATTATGGAGGAGGCGCTAGGGCGTTGTCAATATGCCGGGGGCGGGGGTGATCGCAGAGAGGGCGCTTTCTTAGCTCACACTCAGCAAAAATTAGGGAATACGAGTCAGGAATTAGGAATTCAGAACTATCGGCGATGCCGCAACCCTGAATTCCTAATTCTCTTATTCCGGTCGGTAGAACGTGTTCGCCTGTGGCTCGGCATCGCCTTCGAGCGGGCTGGGGGCGCAACGCACTTTTTTGACGTTGACCAGAGACTCGATCTGGTGCAGGATGCGCACCAGTTGGCGCGAGCTGGTGACCTCCAAGATCATCTCAATGGTCAACTCGCCCGGTCGGCTCTGGCGCGAGGTGCAGATGTGGGCGATGTTGCTGTCCTTCTCGTGCATGAGCTGGGTGATCTCGTGCAGGAGGCCGGGCCGGTCATAGACATCCACGTAGAGCGTCACCAGTCGCGCCTCGCGCTGCTGGGCGTCGCCCCAGCCCAGCTTCAGCCGTTGATGAATATTCTCCGGCCGGCCGCGGGTGGCATTCAGGGTGTGACACCCTTCGCGGTGGACGGTGACAGCCCCATCCAGGCGCAGATAGCCGACGATGGCGTCGCGCGGCCGCGGGTCACACGTGGCGCACAGGCGCAGGCGGCGGTTATCGGCGTTGGTGATGATGTAGGTGCTGCCGTCGGCGGCGGTCACAACGTTGTCGCGCGGCAGGCAGAGACCCTTCGACCACTGCTCGGACATGATGCGCGTGGAGAGCTTGGTGGGCAGCAGTTCAGCGCGACCGAGGCGGTAGTACAACTCGGGCGCGTCCTCATAGGCAAAGTACGCGGCAATGGTATCGTGCGGCAGATCAACCAGGCCGAGCATCTCCAGCTCGTGCTGCAACAGTTGCTTCCCCTGAGCAATGGCCTCCGGCTCCCTAAGCCGCCGGAACCAGCGCCGGGCGTGCATGCGGGCGTAGGTCGTAGTGATGTAGCCGAGGTCTTCGTCGAGCCACGCCCGCTGCGGCTGGGCGCGCATGCTCTTGACGACGCGCACCTGGTCGCCGTTCTTCAGCGCCCGGTTGAGCGGGTAGAGCAGGTCGTTGACGTAGACGGCGTAGCAGCGATTGCCCAGCTCGGTGTGAACCCGATAGGCGAAATCGATGGGTGTGCCCCCTTCGGCCAGGTCGAGCGGGTCGCCCTTGGGCGTGTAGACGCGAATCTGGTTGCCCAACACGTCTTCCAGTGCGCTCTGAACGCTCAGCGTGGCGTCGTGCGGCTCCACACTGATGCTGTCCTTCATATTGGCGAAGAACGCGCCCAGATGCTCGGCCATGCCGTCAATGGATAGGGCCGTACCGGCGTAGTACCAACGGGCCAGAACGCCAATCTGCGCCCGCCGCTCCATGTCCACCGTGCGAACGCGAATCTTGAGCGGCTGGCCGTTGTCATCGACGACCGTTGTGTGCAGCGACTGGTAGAGGTTCTCGCGCTGGACGGAGATGTAGTCATCGACGCGATGCGGCACGGCGCGCCACATGGTATGCAAATGGCCCAGAGCCGTGTAACAGTCGATAGGGTCTTCCATCAGCACCGTCAGGCGCAAGTTGCGGTCCACGTCACGATAGCCCATGCCGTGCTTGACCAGGTCAAGATAGACGGTGTAGACGTTCTCCGGGGCCATCTTGATCTCGCGCGCCGGCAGCCCCGCTTCGCGCAAACGGCCATCGATCTGGGCGCGAACGCTCTCGAAGCGCGGTAACTGGTGGCGGTGCAGCCGCTCCAGCTCGGCGCGAATGGTCTCATAGGCGTGCGGCTCGCGGACGGCCAGGGCGCGCCACTCCAGCTCGCTCTTCACCTCCCACATGCCCAGCCGGTAGGCCAGCGGAGCGAAGACGTCCAGCGTCTCGTCGGCCTTGGCCCGCTGGCGGGCGGCCGACATGCCGTGGATGGTGCGCATGTTGTGCAGGCGGTCGAAGAGCTTGATGATGACCGTCCGCACGTCATCGGTCATGGCCTCCAGCAGCTTGCGCAGCGTGGCCTGTTGCAGGTCTTCGCTCGTCATGCGCTTGCTCAGCGCCACGCCGCGGGTGACTTCCTTCAGCTTGGTCACGCCATCGACCAGCTTGGCCACCTCCGGCCCGAACTCAGCGGCAATCTGCTCGATGGAGACGAGCGTATCCTCGGCGATATCGTGGAGCAGAGCGGCGGAGACGGCGTCGGCGTCCAGCCGGTAGTTCGCCAGGTAGGTGGCGACGGTGACCGGATGGGTAAAAAAAAGCTCGCCGGTCTTACGGCGTTGGTCGCCATGTTCCCGACGAGCGAGGTCGAACGCTTTCAGAACCTGAAGGCGGTCGGTCTCATTTAGATAAGTATTGATACGCTCGAAAAGTTGCTCGGCGTCGGCCGTTATGACTTCGCGCTCCATCATGGCGTTGTTCGCGCCGGCTGCCCCGGTACTGCTCTGTCCGGTCAAACGGCAACACGTGGCCCTGTTGCCGCCACGCGGGCGGCGGGTGTGGGCCAACTTCCGATTCCGCCATTATAGCGTGAACGCCATTGCAAAAACAGGCCAGAATGGGCAAAAAGTCCCGCCGGGAGCGGGATCACTCCTTCTTGAAGTCGATAAACCGGTAGCCGACGCCGCGCTCGGTCAGAATGTAGTGCGGGTTAGCCGGGTCTTCCTCGATCTTTTTACGCAGGTAGTTGATGTAGAGGCGCAAGTAATGGGTCTCGTCGCGATACTCATACCCCCAGACCTTGGCCAGCAGGGTGTCGTGGGGAACCACCCAGCCGGCGTTCTGAATGAGGTGGTTCAACAGGCGATACTCGGTCGGCCGCAGGTCGATGCGCTCGCCGTTGACGATGACCTGGTGGCGGTTGAAGTCCACCGACAGGCGCTCGTCGATGCGCAGCACGGTGCGCGGCGGGGCGGCGGGCCAGTTGGCGCGGCGCAATACCGCCGCCACCCGGCTGGTCAGCACGCGCGGGCTGAACGGTTTGGTAATGTAGTCGTCGGCCCCCAGCGCCAGCCCACGCGTGATGTCCTCCTCGTCGTCGCGCACGGTCAGTAGGATGACCGGCACGGTCGAGATCTCGCGTAGCAGCTTCAGCGTCTCGAAGCCGTCCATCTCCGGCATCATCACGTCCATTACCACCAGATCGGGTGTGAACTGGCGGATCTGGTCCAGGGCGTAGATGCCGTTCTCGGCCTCGATGACCTGATACCCCTCTAACTCCATATTCATGCGGATGAAGCGGCGCATACGCAACTCGTCATCGACGATGAGGATGAGTTGCGGGGCGACAGACTCCAGGTTTCCGGGTACTTGTTCAACCATAATGTTTCTTTCTTACTGTAGCGCGGGTTGTTTTGCCCGCGCCCTGGTGCGCGCCGCGCGGGTAAAGCAACCCGCGCCACAACCAGACTCACTCGCGCACGAAACCGATGGCCTTTTCAACCTCGACCTGGGGCAATAGCTGGATGGCAGTGATCCGATGCCAGGCGATGAGGACAGTCTCGATGTTGGCGTCCAGAAAGGTCACGGTGCGGCCGTCGCGCCGGCGCGGGTTGTAGACGGTGACGAAGTGGGCCGCCGGATCGACTGGCCCTTCCACTTCACCGACGACGGGGTCTTCTTCCAAGAGTTGTATGATTGCCGAGAGTCGCATTCGTTCTCCGTTCCGCTTTGTTCGTAGTCAGGCGCTTCAGCGCCGCCTCTGGCAACACACGCTAAGGCGTGTCACACGCTACGGCGTGTCACTGTGAACCTGAACGCCCATCATCCAACCACCAGTTGTACCACCAAATCGCCAAAACGAACGGCGGCGCGCGGCGGCAGTTGGTAGGCGTAGCCGGGCACGAGGCGCACGCCGTCGAGCCACGTGCCGTTGTTGCTGTGCTGGTCGATGATCACAAACCCGCCCGCGGCCCACTGGATGGTGG
>CALLZA010000167.1 GCA_937858165.1 uncultured Ardenticatenia bacterium | reverse complement strand
TTCATTCTCTTCTTCATTGTTTCTTGTTTAGTTTTCATATTTTTTGGACGTTACTGTGTGAGCTCGTGTGCTTTCGTTTTTTTTTTTTTAATGATACGGCGCCCACCGAGATCTACACTAGATCGCTCGTCGGCAGCGTCAGATGTGTATAAGAGACAGCATCGCCCCCGTGCCGGAGTCGGTCAGCAGGTCGATGAGCACGTCCTCGGCCTTCAAGAGGAACAGGTTATAGCCCGCTTCGCGCAGCAGCCGCTGGCGCTCCTCGCGCGTCGTCTGGCGAATGGGTTCGACGGTCTTGATGCGGAAGGGTTCGATGATGGTTTTGAAGTGCATGGCGGTTCTCCGAATAGTGGGATGGGAGAGGATAGGGCGATCCTACCACACTCGCGCCCGTCGGAAAGGGGAAAGCGATAGACGCGGAGAACACGCAGAGAGCTCCTATTTTGGGTCTGTCGGCAGGTCTTATCGCGCTCAATAACCCAGGTTAGGCACAATCGGCAGCAGCACATGCTGGTCGAGCCAGCGAATTTCGCGCCGGTGGAGTACAAGGTCGCCACCGACTTGCTGGCTCACGCGCGGCTGCCCGTCGCTGCCCACGGCCAGGGCGACCGCGCCGCCGTGGTTGCTGCCCGGGATACCTTCATCCGACCCCTGCTCGTCCGTTTCCTGCCGCTGGTAGAACAAGTAACCGCCCGGCTGGCGGATAATGAGGTGACGCCGCCCATCGGCGTCGAACAGCAGACGGCCTTGCGGATACTCACCCATGAACAGGTCTTCAGAGAGCATCGTATCCTGCCAATAACTGCCTTGCTGCTCCGCCAGCCAGAGAGAAATGAAAGTCCATGGCGGCTTGCCCGGTTCCTGGCGCTGGCTGATGTAAAGAGAGTTAACGGCGTCGTTCGGGCCCAGAGCCATGGCCATCATTCCCCGATAGGGCAGCGATGTTGTCGTCCAATCGTCGGCGCTCTGGCGCACGGCGACAGTCAGGTCAGCTATGTCGCGAGCAGAATAGACGACCATTGGCCGGCCCTGGCTGTCGAGGGCCAGGGAGGCACTGACCACGGCCACGCCGGTGGGGCTGGCCGGCTCGCTCTGCCAAACACCGCCCTGTCTGGTCCTGTAGATGAGTTGCTCGCTTTGGATGGTGATGAGGTGTGGTCGGTTATCCTGCCCCACGGCTAAAGCCAGATTACGGTTGGCGATGCTGAGCGTCTGCAACGCCCAGCCGCCGGCTTCCAACGAACCGGCGATCAACTTGTCGTCGTCGTCATCGATGTAGGCGATCTGGGCCACGCCGTTGGGGCCAATTGCCAGCGCCAGCTCCAGGTCGGGCAGGACATCGTCGGCCACCAGGCTGGTGGTCCACGTATCCCCATTCCTGGCAGCCCAGCGCAGCGCTTCCGCTGCCGGCTGGTAGTAGAGTAGATAGGAATTGTCAGCCGCGTCGAGGGCCAGGGCGTGGGGTTCGCCCACCGCGCCCGGCACAGCTACCTCGCTTACCCAAACAGGCAACGGCACGGGGGCGATGCTTGATTCGTGGGCTGATCCTACGCGTGGGTGGCGACCGGCAACGATGAGGACGATCATCGGCAGAACCCACAGGCAGACCATTCTGGGTTTCATGGTGCTCCTCCTAAGGCCATTATAGATCGCTGGCGGGCGGAATCAATAGCGGCAATTGCCTGTCTATTCCTCACAGCACGATCTACTTAAGGATGAATTTCACAAGCGGTATGCTAGAATGTTGGTTGAGTCTCAGAGCCGTTGGAGAATTAACGTGGCTATTCCAGACTACCAATCATTAATGCTTCCCCTCCTGGCCTATGCGAGTGATGGAATTGAGCACTCCTTACGAGACGCAATCGAGGCACTGGCTATCCAGTTCGATCTGACCGCTAATGAACGGCGAGAAGTACTCCCGAGTGGCCGTCAGGCAACCTTTGACAATCGCGTCGGATGGAGTCACACCTATCTCAAGAAGGCGGGTTTATTAATCTCACCCAATCCACCTTTAGCCGAGATGCATTTGATTTTGCCTCACGGATCGACAGCAAAATCGTCCTGATGGACGGCGAGACAATTGCCCAACTGATGATTGACTATGGTGTAGGAGTCAACACCGTGGCAACTTATGAACTCAAGCGTATTGACTCGGACTACTTCAGTGGCGAGTGAACTGAAATCGTTGCTAAGACAGCGTTTAGTTCTGCCCAGGGAGCTACCATGCCAACCGAAGCCTACATCTACGATGCCATCCGTACCCCGCGCGGCCGCGGCAAAGCCAACGGCTCGCTGCACGACGTTCGGCCGCTCGACCTGTTGAAGACGCTCTTCGACGAGATGCGCCAGCGCAACGAGCTGGACACGTCACAGGTCGATGACGTGCTGCTCGGCTGCGTCACGCCGGTGAAGGAGCAGGGCGGCAACATCGCCCGCACCGCGCCGCTCTACGCCGGGTGGGATCTCGACCTGCCCGGCGCGCAACTCAACCGCTTCTGCGCTTCGGGGCTGGAGGCGGTCAACCTGGCGGCCATGAAGGTGCGCTCCGGCTGGGAGGAGCTGGTCGTGGCCGGCGGCATCGAGTCGATGTCGCGCGTGCTGATGGGCAGCGACGGCGGGGCGATGTGGGACGACTACGAAGTGATGGCCCAACTCGACATCGTGCCCCAGGGCATCAGCGCCGACCTGATCGCCTCGCTGGAGGGGTTCACGCGGCAAGACGTGGACGCGTTCGCCCTGCGCTCGCAGCAGCGGGCGGCCGTGGCCCAGCAGAATGGCTATTTCAAGTCCATCGTCCCCGTCCGCGCCGCCGATGGCCGCGTGCTACTCGATTGTGACGCTGTCTCTTATACACATCTGACGCTGCCGACGAGCGATCTAGTGTAGATCTCGGTGGTCGCCGTATCATTAAAAAAAAAACATGAATAAGCAGGTGGCAGGCACGCGACTGTACGAATACGAAAAGAGTAACAGCACACACGCAACGTGCACGGTGCAAAAGAGTGACGAAAACAACAAGAGAAAGAAGGCACACTAACAGACGCGGAATGAAA
>CALLZA010000166.1 GCA_937858165.1 uncultured Ardenticatenia bacterium | reverse complement strand
GTGTGTGGGGGCCAGCGACGAGAGGGTAGGGGCAGTGGCAAACGGGCAGTGCCCACCCGTTGGGCGGGCAATCGGGCGGGCCGGCAGAGTGGGGGGGTGGTGGGGGCGCACCACCTGCACCGGCTGCGTCAGATAGGGCAGCGCCGGCAGCACCGCCTCTTTTGGTCGCCATCGAACCGCTGTTGCCGCCGTCATACGTTCTCCTGGCGAGTGACTATCAGCCCTCAGCCTGGTGTCACGAGGTCGCCACGACTTGGGTCGCCACGGCTTTATTACTGCTTTGGACTACCGGCGTGCCCACACTCAGGGTATGCCGTACGGAGCGCAATGTGATGACCACCTTCGCTGTTGCTGACCAGAGAACTGATCTTCATCATCACCCTCTACTGTCGACCAGCGTATCCGACCGATGCCAATTGTGATCGCTTAGCCGAGCAAGGACAACTACATCTCCAACAGCCGATAGGGATACACGTTAATGATGGTCGTCTCTTCGAACTGCGTCTGCGTGATCTCATCCTGACGGTAAATGTGAACGTGCCCATGTAGATGATAGCGCGGTTTGAACAGGCGCAGGAAGCTCAGGAAGACCTTGAAGCCGGTGTGAGGCAGGTCGGGCCGGTCGTGGATGCCAAACGGGGGGGAGTGAGTTACCAGCACATCGAGCGCCCGACCCAAGCGCTGCCGGTTCCACAGCAGCCGCGGCACGAGTTGAGCCACAACGCGGCGCATTTCGGCCTCGGTATACATGTAGTCGGCGTGGGCCTTGTAGCGCATGGAGCCTTGTAGCCCGGCCAGAATCAGCCCCTTGCGAGCGACCACCTTGCCGTGGATGTCCACCCCGCCGCGCACGTCACGCCAGACGCGGCCGTCGACGGCGTACTGCGGTCCCTCGTCGTGGTTGCCGCGCACGTAGACCAGCGGTGCATCGATGGCCGAGGTCAGGAAGTCGAGATAGTAGAACGGAAGGTCGCCACAGCCGATCATGAGATCGACGTCGCTGTAGGTCTGCCGAATTGTGCCGCTGTAGAGCTTATCCAGCAAACGGTCGCCGAAGGCCAGAATCTTCACGGCTCCGGCCCACCCCGCGGGAG
>CALLZA010000165.1 GCA_937858165.1 uncultured Ardenticatenia bacterium | reverse complement strand
TTTTCGCCATTGGCTTAGCTCTTTCCCCCCCAAAGTCCAGGTGTTCAGAGGAAATTTGATGCGCCCGCTTTCTCTTCCCCTTCGCCCGTGGCGGCGTTGGTTTCTCCCGTTAGCCCTGGTTCTGCTCCGGGCCGCCTGTCGTGGCGGGGCCACAGGCTTGCCTTGGGACGAGACGTTCGACAATGCCGGCGCGTGGAGCAGCGGCGAGGACGCCTATTCGCGCGGCGCTGTCGTCGATGGCACTTACCTCTTTGAGGTTCTGCAAAACGACGTCAGCCGGTGGGCGGCCGCCGGGCAGACGTTCAGCGACGGTATCTACGAGGTCGAAGCGACACAGACCGACGGCCCGTTTGACAACGGCTACGGCCTGCTCTTCCGCGCCAACCCGGCGGCGGGCGACTTCTACCTGTTCAAGGTCTCCGGCGATGGCTACGTCTGGATCGGCCGCTACCGCGACGGCGCGGAGGAGACGACCCTGATCGGCGACCACTGGTTTGAGTCGGCCGCCGTACAGGGCGGGCTGAACGTGGCCAATCGGCTGACCGTGCGCGCCGAGGCGGGCAACATGATATTTTATGTCAACGGGCAGGAAGTCGGCCGCGTGACGGACAACACCTTTACGGCGGGCGACGTTGGCCTGCTGGTGCAGACCCTCGGCGGTGCGCCGGTGACGGTGCGCTTCGACAACCTGAGTGTGCGACCACTAGAGTAGGTAGAATCTCACCCAAAGACGCAAAGAACGCCAAGCTCAGAAAGCTTGGCGTTCTTTGCGTCTTTGGGTGAGATTTTCTTAGTGTCTTTGCGTTAGGTCTTCCCTCTATGTTATCATGTATCGGGAGGGCGCACCCACCGCCGCCCCCACGACTGAACCGATGAGCCAACGTCCATCTGACCCGTTCATCTGACACCGACGCCCGCGACGCAGCCGACCTGCGTCGCGTTTTTGTGGGCGTGGGTGGTGATTGCGTCGGGCCGGAGGGCGTGGCAACGAGTGCACCAAGGGCAAGCGATGCTGGAAACACAAGAAAAGAAGACGAGTCAAGTAAAGGAACCCGGGCGACAGCTGGTGATGAGCGCCGCCGACGTGCTGCGCGACTACAGCCTGGGCGTCCAGAGCCGGCAAGCCAGCCTGGTCGGCCGCCGCGAAGTACTCAGCGGCAAGGCCAAGTTCGGCATCTTCGGCGACGGCAAGGAGCTGGCCCAGATCGCCATGGCCAAGGTGGTCAAGCCCGGCGACTATCGCACCGGCTACTACCGCGACCAGACCTTCATGTTCGCCATCGGCGCGACGACCATCCAGCAGTTCTTCGCCCAACTCTACGCCCACGCTGACGTCGTTGCCGAACCCAACTCTGCCGGGCGACAGATGAACAGCCACTTCGCCACGCGCCTGCTCAACGACGACGGCACGTGGCGCGACCAGACACAGATGTTTAACTCGGCCGCCGACCTCTCGCCCACCGCCTCGCAGATGCCGCGCCTGGTCGGGTTGGGCTACGCCTCGCGCCTCTACCGCGAACTGGACGACCTTAAGCCTGTCTCTTATACACATCTCCGAGCCCACGAGACCGTACTAGATCTCGTATGACG
>CALLZA010000164.1 GCA_937858165.1 uncultured Ardenticatenia bacterium | reverse complement strand
GTCATATGCATTATTCAATTGTCAATTAGAGCTTACCAGGACTAGCCTGGCTTTTGCTCCCTGTACATGCGGGATGCTGTCTGTGACTATTTTTTTTCAAGCAGAAGACGGCATACGAGATCTAGTACGGTCTCGTGGGCTCGGAGATGTGTATAAGAGACAGGGGCAGCAGCCCACACTGTTGTGGTTCGACGCCCACGGCGACTTTAACACCTGGGACACCACCCCCAGTGGCTTTCTCGGCGGCATGCCCCTGGCGATGGCCGTGGGGCTGGGCGAGCAGACGCTGCTGGCCGAAACCGGGCTGTCACCCTGGCCGGCGGCGCGGGTGGTGCTGGTCGACGGCCGCGACCTCGACCCCGGTGAGCGCGCCAACATCGTCGCCACCGGCATTGGCTACGTGCCCGACATCGAGGCGCTGCTGGAGGCGAACGCGCTACCCGACGGCCCGCTGCTTGTCCACTTCGACGCCGATATCATCGACCCCAGCGAGGCCGCGGCCATGAACTACCCCGCCCCCGGCGGCCCGGCGGCCGAGACAGTGCGCGACGTCCTGCGCACCCTGGCCGCCACTGACCGCGTGGTGGCCGTGTCCGTTTCGCTCTGGGAGCCGGCGCTCGATCCGGATGGGCAGACACAAGCCGTCGTGCAGGGCGCGCTGAACGCTTTGCTCGGTCGCTGACGCAATGTCAGGGCCGTCGTTGCCACGACGAGAATGAGAAAGCGCGGGCCTCTCGACCCGCGCTTTTGCTTTGTGACGCGCCAAACACGTGTAAGGCAACCCGCGCTACGGTTCGATGGTGGCCATCTCCTCCACTTCGCCGTCCCCGCCCAGGTCCGACGGCGTGCCGACGATCTCTGTCGACAGCCCCTCGGTCGTCGGCTCTACAACCCCGCCGTCAACGGCGTTGTCGTTGTTGCCGCCGCCGCCACAGGCCACCAGCGCCCAGGCCAAAACCACAATTACCAGTAGTAGACCCACTCTCTTCTTCATGTCCTTACCTCCGTCAAACAGTCTACACGCCCGACGCAGCACGCGAACCGGCTATCAGACCCGAAATGGGCGCGTCAGATGGCCCGTCTTGCCCGACCGCACCTGACACAGCAGAAAGACGGCCGATAGCCCTATTTACCTCTATGACGCGGTGTGTTATAATGGTTTGTGAAATTCCGCACAAGCTGCGGCGTTCGTCCATTCTTCGACACGCCCGGCCGCCGTGGGGTCAGGGCGTAGCGCAGGCGGGTTCCTGCGCCGGGCGCGGGCGGGGTCTTCCCGCTTTACGCAGCCGTCCGTCATCATTTGTCGGTCCCCCCGACCGACCCAGGAGGTCAATCTGTGAGCACCCATATCGTTGGTCCGCGAAGCAGCAACAAGCCGCCGTCGGCCGAATTGAGCTCGGCCTATCAGGCCGGCGTGCGCGCCTATGCCGTCGACTACTACGTGCCCGATTACATCCCGCAGGATACCGACCTGCTGTGCGCCTTCCGCATCGAGCCTAAGGGCGTGGACATGATCGAGGCCGCCGCCGCCGTCGCCGCCGAGTCTTCTACTGGAACGTGGACCGAGGTCTGGTCCAACCAGTTGACCGACATCGACTTCTACAAGGCCAAGGTCTACGCCATCGTTGACGACATCGCCTATATCGCCTACCCGATGGACCTCTTTGAGGAAAACAGCGTCGTCAACATCATGTCATCCATCGTCGGCAACGTCTTCGGCTTCAAGGCCGTCGGCGCGCTGCGGCTGGAGGACATGCGCATCCCCCTGGCCCTGGTGAAGACCTTCCCCGGCCCGCGCGTCGGCATCTATGACGAGCGCGTGTGGGCCAACAAGTGGGATCGGCCGCTGCTGGGCGGCACGGTCAAGCCCAAGCTGGGCCTCTCGCCCAAGGCGTACTCGACCATCATCTACGAATGTCTCGTCGGCGGCCTCGACACGTCGAAGGACGACGAGAACATGAACAGCCAGCCGTTCAGCCGCTGGCGCGACCGCTTCATGTATGCCCAGGACGCCGTCGACCGCGCCGCGGCCGAGACGAACGAGTTCAAGGGCCACTGGCACAACTGCACCGCCGGCAGCACCGAGGAGAGCCTGCGGCGGCTGGAGTACGCCTACGAGTTGGGCAGCCGCATGATCATGTACGACTTCCTGACCGCCGGGTTCGCGGCATCGGCCGACATCTTCAAGCGCGCCGGTGAACTGGACATGATCGTCCACTGCCACCGCGCCATGCACGCCGTCTTCACCCGCCAGGCCAACCACGGCATCGCCATGCGCGTCGTCGCCAAGTGGCTGCGCCTGACCGGCGGCGACCATCTCCACACCGGCACGGTCGTCGGCAAGCTGGAAGGGTCGTGGAACGACACGCTGGGCATCATCGACATCCTGCGCGAGCGGTATGTTAAGGCCAACCTGGAGCACGGCATCTACTTTGACCAGGACTTCGGCGGGCTGAAGGCCACCTGGCCGGTCGCCAGCGGCGGCATCCACGTCCACCACGTGCCCGACCTGCTGAAGATCTACGGCCCCGACGCCTTCTTCCTCTTCGGCGGCGGCACCCACGGCCACCCGGACGGCAGCCGCGCCGGCGCCGCGGCCAATCGCGCCGCTGTCGAGGGCGTGCTGGCCGGCAAGACGCTGGAGCAGATCGCCCGCACCAGCCCGGAGTTGCGCAAGTCGATGGAGTTGTGGTCGGGCGTCAAGTTCGAAGTGGTGCAATAAGGTTTCAGGGGCCAGGTTCCAGGGGCCAGGGAAGAGAAGCGCCATCGCGTTGGCCTCTTTCCCTGGAACCTGGAACCTGGCCCCTGGCCCCTAAGGAGGCCACGTATGAACCGCAAGACCATCATGCTGGGCATCGCGGGAGATAGCGCGTCGGGCAAGACGACGATCAGCAAGGGCATCGTCGAGGCACTGGGCGCGGATCAGGTGACGGCCATCTGCTGCGACCACTACCACCGCTACAACCGCGAGCAGCGCCGCCAGATGAAGCTGAGCGCGCTGCACCCCGATTGCAACTACATCACCATCATGGAGCAGCACTTCCGCCTGCTGCGCGAGGGCCAGCCCATCCTCAAGCCGGTCTACAACCACGCCACCGGCGACTTCGACGCGCCTGACTACATCGAGCCGACGAAGTTCATCATCATCGAGGGCCTCTTGCCATTCCACACGCGCCTCATGCGGCTGTGCTTCGACGCCAAGGTCTACCTCGATCCGCCGGACGATCTGCGCCGCGCCTGGAAGATCAAGCGCGACACGACCAAGCGCGGCTATACCGAGGAGCAGGTCCTGCGCTCCATGGCCGGCCGTGAAGACATCGCCCCGCGCTTCATCCACCCCCAGCGCGCCTACGCCGACATGGTCGTCCGCTTCTATCCGCCGGCCGCCGGCAGCGACCCCGGCGACAGCCACCTCAACGCCCAGGTCGTGTTGCTGCCCACCCTGCCCCATCCCGACCTGACCGATGTGCTGGAGCATGGCGGCGGCAGCTACGACGCCGGCGGCGCCGACCCCACCCGCGCCGCCGACCACCCGGCCATGCGCCTCGACCTGGCCCGCTATGAGGGCCGCCCGGCCGACTTTCTGGAGATCGACGGCTCCGTCTGCCCCGACAAGGCCGAGGAGCTGATGGCCATCATTCGCGCCCATCTGCCGAGCAACGCCGGGCTGGACGAAAGCCGCCTCGGCCGCTACCAGTTCGGTCACGAAGAGCGCCGCAGCTACCCGCTGGCCCTGACGCAACTGCTGATCGCCTACCAGCTTATCCTGACGGCCGATCAGATCGCCCACTCAACGGATCGGGCGGTGGCGACGACGTTGTAAGTGTTCAACTGATCTCTTCCTGCCTAGGCGCCGGTTACACCCACCGTATAACCGGCGCTTTCTTTTTCAGCGCCAAGTGATACTTTGAGGCGTGACGGCCATCTGATGACAATAGTCATCAATACGGGTGACAGATGTCACTTGGAAAACTCCATGCTCTTTTCGTACTCTATGATGAGTTCCAATCCATCTCCGCGCCCGGCCGCTGACCCGGCTTGCCAACCGGCGTCTGGCGACCTCGACGCACAAGTTCGCACAGGTAGGTAAAGATGAAACCGAAGATTGTGGCACTGTTGCTACTGGCGCTTCTGATAGCGCTGGTCGGTGTGATTCCGGCTGTTACGGCGCAAGGGGTCGCCGGCGACCACCCGCCCACACCGGCCGCGCCCGCTCCAGCGGCCCCACCCCGGCCCTATCAGGGTCAGCCCGGCCCAATCCCCTCCGCGCCCGATGCCTTCACCGTCTCCGGGAAAGTGACCGACGTTCACGGCGATCCCGTAGCTGATGTATTTATTCAGGCAAGTAACATAGAAACCTGGGATTACTATGAGACGACCACAAACACAAGCGGCGACTATTCGTTCTCGTTTCCTGCTGGAAACTATGAGATCTATCCGTACAAAGACTCCTGGCGGTTCAAGCCTGAGTGGATCGAGGTCACGGTCGGACCAAACAAGTCGAACAGGGACTTCCAAGCCGTCGATACAAGATGGCAGTCTGCCTCGTACAGCGCCATCGAAGATGCCTATACCAACCAGGCCAGCAAGAACACTAACTACGGCTCCGCCTCCATTCTGCGCGTCAAGAACGCGGCCAGCGACATGAATACCTACGTCAAGTTCGACGTCAATGGCCTTTCACAAGAGACGGAACCTGGCACATGTTTCGTGCTCGGGGATGGTTGGCTAAGGGCCTTCGTCACCGAGCCAGGCCCTGATGGCGGCGGCGTCTACCGCGTCGACAACAATTGGAGCGAAAACAGTCTCAACTGGAATAACGCACCGACCATTGCCGGGAACTCAATCGGCCAGTTCGGCGCCGTAACTGATGAAACGAGTGAGCGGGCGTATATCTCGCAGCCCGTTAACGGTAACGGCGTCTACAGTTTCGCGATCCGCAACAACTCGTCTAACTCGGTCGACTACAGAAGCCGGGAAAGCGGTCTCTATC
>CALLZA010000163.1 GCA_937858165.1 uncultured Ardenticatenia bacterium | reverse complement strand
CAGTCAGAACACGCCTGACGATATTTTTTACGGTTCTTTGGGCTGGGAATGTTTTATAAGAGCTAGCCCAACCGAGTCGTTTGGCGGCGACAAGATCATCCGCCACAAGCGGATCAACGTCGGCTCGGCTGTGGCTGTGGAAGGCGGGCTGCTGACCGTGGTACAAAAGGACACCGATACCTCCACCCTGTCGAAGGTCGCCGCCGACAACCGGGGCATGATCGCCCGCGCCCGCGAGGGCAAGATGAAGCCCGATGACGTTGAGGGCGGCACGTTCACCGTCAGCAACCTGGGCGCATTCGACGTCGACCACTTCATCGCCATCATTAACCCGCCCGACGCGGCCATTCTAGCGGTTGGCTCGGCGCGCGAGATGCCGGTGGTGATCAACGGGCAGTTGGCCGTGGGAACGCGCATGAAGGCCACCATCTCGGCCGACCACCGCGTGACCGACGGCGCGGAAGCGGCCCGCTTCATGCAGCGCTTCAAGGCGTTGCTGGAGCAGCCGATGCGTTTGCTGGTCTAACGCCAAGACGGATGAAGACCGGCGGCCAGGATGAAGCCTGGGGGCAGCCGGGCCGCCGGTTTTCACGCCGTCGCTACTGCCCGTCCGCAGTCCAATCTGCTATACTTGATCGGGATGATCGCCCGAGCGAAAAAGGGAAGGTAGTATGGCCCTGATTCTTGTCATTGACGACGACGACCTGGTTTCGCGCACTCTCCAGCGTGCGCTGAAGATCTACGACTACCAGGTCATGACGGCCAGCAGCGGCATCGAGGGGCTACAACTGGCCCGCCGCCATCGGCCCGACTTGTTCATTCTCGACATCATGATGCCCGGCGTCGACGGCTATCAGGTCTGCCGTCAGATTCGCGGCGACCCGTTGCTGCAAGACGCGCCGGTGCTGTTCCTAACTGCCAAGGCCAAGGACGAGGACAAAATCGAAGGCTTCCGCGCCGGCGGCGATGACTATCTGGTCAAGCCGTTCAACATGCAGGAGTTGGAGTTGCGCGTCAAGGCCATCTTGCGCCGGGCCGGGCCGGAAAAGGTCGAGGCGGCCGAAGCCACGGTCAACGAGGTCGTTGTTGGCGATGTGGTGCTCGATTGCCGCACGTTCAAAGTGACGACGCCCTATCAGACTGTCTTGCTGACCAACGTCCAGTTCGACCTGCTCTATCACTTGATGAGCCACGCCGACCAGGTGTTCAACAGCCAGCAACTTCTGCAAGACGTGTGGGACTACCCACGCGACACGGGCAGCCCGGAACTCGTGCGCGCCCACATCAAGAACCTGCGCGAGAAGATCGAGCCGTTGCCCAGCGATCCCATCTACATCAAGACAATTCAGGGACACGGCTACTCCTTCTCGTCTGAGGCGACGCGTGGATAGACCGCCCGCGGCGGTGGTTGACAGCGAACGACACGCCGGCCGCCTGCCGTCGGTCGATCGCGGCGCGCCGGCCGACGCGATCGGCCTGCCGCACCGGCCAGTGGACGCCCTGCCGCCCCCGGGCCGTGAACTGCCGGCGCGTATCCTCGTCGTCGATGACGAGATCGAGATCGCCGAGTCTCTAGCCGACTTCCTGATGCGCAAGGAAGGGTTCCAGGTCAAGATCGCCCACGACGGGCCGCAGGCCATTGCCCATTTGGAGAGTGCCGTCGGCAGCGCGGCCGAAGTCGATATGGTGCTCCTGGACATGCGCATGCCCGGCCTGTCGGGGCTGGAGGTGCTGGACTGGATTCGCCGCCACCCCGACCTGCGCTATACCCGCGTCGTGTTGTTGACGGCCGCGGCCAGCAACGACGAAAAGGTGCAAGCCCTGTCCGCCGGGGCCGACGACTACATCACCAAGCCCTACTACATGCAAGAACTGCTGGCGCGGGTCAAGACGATCCTGCGCACCCAGCAGTTGGAAAAACAACTCCACCGCCAGAGCCGGCAGTTGGCGGCGCTGAACCGCATCAGCCAGGCCGTGGCCGCCACGCTGGAAACGAGCCAGGTCTACGCCACGGCCGTACGCGGCGTTGACGCTATTCTGGAGGTCGAGCTGGCCGCGGTGCTGATCGTCGAGGGGGGCAAGCTCCACTGCCAGTACGTGCGCCACTACAAGGGGGCCATTCCGGCCCACATCTTCCCTTCGGCCGAAAAAGGGCAGGGCGTCCTGGGCATGACGTGGAGCGAACAGGAAACCTACTGCCTGAACCACGCCGGCAGCGACAGTCGCTTCGATGCCACACGCGACTCCCCCATCGGTTACACCGTCCACTCCATGCTGGCAACGCCGCTAACAGTGCGCGGCCGGCCCGTGGGCGTGCTGGCGGCCTATAACAAGCGCGACGGCGAGTTCACCGAAGTTGACGTCGATCTCTTTGCCTCGCTGGCGAGTTCCGTCAGCGAGGCCATCGAGAACGCCTGGCTATTCCAGCGCGTCCGGATGCGCCATCAAGAGCTGCTGGAGGGACGCAATACGCTCCAGGCGCTCATCGACGGCATCCCGGACCCCATCTACACCATCAGCGATGAGTGGAAACTGGTAGTCGTCAACAAGACGAAAGCCGACCAGCTAGGGGTCACGCCGGAGTCACTCAGCGGGCGCGTCTGCTTCCGCGTCTTCTATAACCGGCAGCAACCCTGCGAGCATTGCGCCGTGGCCCTGACGTTGGCCAACAAGGCGGAGCAACACTGGCCGGTGAGTTGGCTGGGCGATGACCATCTGCCGCGCGAGTGGGAGGTCAGCGCCTACCCCATCCCCGGCAAGCAGATCAGTTCCGCTCGCGCGGTCATTGTCTGGCAAGACAAGACGGAGGAGCGGCGGCTGGAAAGCTCACTGATGCAGGCCGGCAAGCTGGCGGCCATAGGCCAGTTGGCGGCCGGCGTGGCCCACGAAATCAACAACCCCCTGACGGCCATCAACGCCAACGCCCAGATGCTCAAGATGGTCATGCCCGTCGAGGATGAGAACTACGAATCAGTTGACCTCATCGTGCGCGCCGGCGAGCGGGCGGCCAAGGTGGTACGCGGCCTGCTCGACTTTGCCCGGCAGGAACAGTACTCCTTCAGCCCTGGCGACCTGAACGAGTCGGTGCGTGAAGCGCTCAACCTGGTGAACTATCAACTTCAATCGGCCAAGATCGCCGTCACGCGCGACTTGGACGACGGACTGCCGCCCATCGTCGCCAGTTGGGAGCACCTCAAGAGCGTCTGGCTGAACCTGCTGCTGAACGCCCGCGACGCGCTGTTGCACAACAATGAACAGCGCCGGCTCGAAATCTCAACGCGCGTCAACCGAGAGACCCAGATCGTCCAGGTGGTTCTGCACGACAACGGCAAAGGGATGAACGAGGCCGAGAGCGTCCACATCTTTGAGCCGTTCTATACCACCAAAGGCCCGGGCCAGGGAACGGGGCTAGGGCTGGCGACGTGCCATCGCATTGTAGAGCAGCACGGCGGCGAGATTACGGTCGCTAGCAAGGTCAACGAGGGCACCACGTTTCTAATTACCCTGCCCATCCAGCGGCCCGAGAGCAGCGCTTCCGGTCTGCGGAAATAAGCAGTCGGGCGCACAGCCGGGCAGGGGCGAGCCGGCATCATGGCAAATCCACCACTCGACTCCATTTCACAGTCTGCCGCGCGAAGCGACAAGGCGTACGCCAATGGCGAAGCTGCGGGTGAGATCACCATCAGCGATCTGTTGCGGCTGGCGCTGCCGCTGGATACGGCGGTGATCGGCGGGGGAGCCGACCCGCGGCGCTTCGTCAACTGGGTAGCCGTCGTCAGCGACTGGGCCGACCTGGAAGATCAGGTCGAGCCACATGACCTGGTGCTCATCCCCACGCGGCTGCAAGCGCTCCTGACAGCCCAGAACGCCGGCGACATCCTGCGCCCTCTGGCCGATCTGCCCGCGGCAGCCCTCGTCTGTTTCGACAGGGTGGCCGACGCGCTGAAGCCGGCGCTGGACCAACTCAATCTGACCGTGCTGCTTGTGCCGCCGGGAGCCACACCGCGCGAGACCCACGAGGCGGTCGCCCTGCTGCTGCTCGACCGGCAGACGGCCACCAGCGAACGGGCCATGCAGCTCTACCGCCAGCTCTCGACCATGTCGCGCGAGGGGTTGGGGCTGGAGGCGATGACCGAGGTTATGAGCAAGCTGACCGGCAACATCGTCGCCGTGCAGGACAAGCGGCTGGAGATTCAGGCCATCAGTTGGCCCAGCAACACGGCCGTTGACCACGCTGAACTGATTGCCGCCTTGCAACAACGCGAGGCGCTGCCGCCGGTGCTACGCAATCGCAAGGCCGCGGCCAAGTCGCGGCAGACTGTCTGGCAACTCGTGCTGCCCATCGAAAACCTGGGACGGCTCATCAGCCCCATCATCTCCGGCGATCGGGCGCGCGGCTATCTGTCAGTCATTGGCCCAGCCGGCGAGCTGGACATGCTCGACAGTCTGACCGTCGAGCACGGCGCGGCGGCCTGCGCCCTGGCTATGGCCAAGGCCAAGGCGGTCAGCGAGGCGAAGAAGGCCCTGCGCGGCGACTTCCTGGAAGGGCTGCTGGCGGGATCGATGCCGGCCCGCGAGATCGAGCGACTGGAAGGGCGGCTGGACCACAATACGCGCGAGCCGCACGCCGTCATGGTCGTCGGCTGGCTGTCCCCCGACATCAGTCTGCGCCGGCTGGAGACGTCGGTGCACTGGGTGCTGTCGAACCATCCGCGCCCGGCGCTGGTCCACATCTACGGCAACAACCATCTGGTGATCTTCCAGGCGTTGAAGAACGTCGATGACATGGACAGCGCCCACCAACTCGGCCGGCGCATCCATGAGCAGATCGAGGCAGAGTTCCCCGGCGCGCTCATCACCGGCGGCGGCAGCGGCCCGGCGCGGGCGCCGACCGATTGGCCCATCACCTACCAGCCGGCGCTCCCGGCGCTGCACCCTGTCCCGCGCCCCAAGCCGCACAACCAGCTCGCTGCGTGCTCCAGCCTGGGCACCAACA
>CALLZA010000162.1 GCA_937858165.1 uncultured Ardenticatenia bacterium | reverse complement strand
CTTTATATCTCGTGGTGTTTGATCTGTCCGGCGTTTCTGACTTGACTACTCTGTATGATCTCGCTCTCGTTAGGCATCTACGCATCTGCCATGCTGCGTTGTTCATATATGTTTGTTGTTACCACCTACATGTGACCACCCGCAGCGTCTGTTACCTCTTATTTTTTTTTTAATGATCCGGCGACCCCCGAGATCTCCCCTAGACCGCTCGTCGGCAGCGTCAGATGTGTATAAGAGACAGCCTTCTATGCCGTGCTCGAAGCGGCCGACGGCTGGCTGACCTTCGCCAACGCCGGCCACAACCTGCCCCTCATCCGCCGCGCCGACGGCCAGATAGAGGAAGTCATGAGCCGGGGCATGGTGCTGGGCATCATGGACGACATGACCTACGATGAGGCCACGGCGGCGCTGGCCCCCGATGACATCCTTCTGCTCTATACCGACGGCATCACCGAGGCGATGGACGCCGACGGTGAGCTGTTCGGCAAGGCGCGGCTCAGCGACGCCGTGGCCCACGCCGCCCCGGCCACCGCCCGCGACCTCATCGACGCCATCCTCGCCGCCGTCCGCGCCTACATCGGCAACACGCCGCAAGCCGACGATCTGACCATTGTGGCGGTGAAGAGAATTAGGAATTAGGAATTGTCTTACTGTTATGTCAATTCGCATTCTACTGGTCGATGATCACAGCGTCGTGCTCGACGGTCTGCGGATGTTCCTGGGGCTAGACCCGGAACTGGAGATCGTCGGGCAGGCGGCCGACGGCACGGAGGCGGTCAAGCTGGCCCACGCCCTGCGGCCCGACGTCGTGCTCATGGACTTACTCATGCCGGTCATGGACGGCATCACTGCCACCGGACTCATCCGCCGCCAATTGCCGGAGGTCGAGGTCGTGGCCCTGACCAGCGTGCTGGAAGACGAAAAGGTCATCGGTGCCATTCGCGCCGGAGCTATCGGCTATCTGTTGAAGGACACCGAGGCCGACGAACTTCGCCGGGCCATCAAGGCGGCCGCCGCCGGGCAGGTGCAGCTCTCGCCGCAGGTAGTCGAACGGCTGCTGCACGAGGTTCAGGAGCCGGAAGCGCCGGAGCAGCTGGGGGACTATGAGCAGGAGGTGCTGCGGCTATTGGCCCGCGGCCGTTCCAATGACGAGATCGCCCGCGCCCTGTCGGTGCAAGAGAAGACGGTCAAGTCACTCATCGGCGACATCCTGGCCAAGCTCGGCGTCCCCAGCCGCACCCAGGCCGCCCTCTACGCCGTGCGCACCGGATTGGTGACGTTGGATGAAGCCGCAACCTAAGCAATTAGGAATTAGGAATGAAGAGCGCTCTTCACTTCTAATTCCTAATTCCTAATTCGTCATTCATGCTTTTGGAGACCCCCCGCCTCCTGCTGCGCGACTTCACGGCCGACGACTGGCCGGCCGTGCTCGCCTATCAGCGCGACCCGCGCTATCTGCGCCTCTACGAATGGGCCGACCGGACGCCGGCAGCGGTGCAGGCGTTCGTGCAGATGTTCGTCGACCAACAGCACGCGCAACCGCGGACGCGCTTTCAGTTGGCCGTGACGCTGCGCGAGACGGGCGAACTGATCGGCAACTGCGGCATCCGCCGCGATTCGCCTATGAGCCACGAGGCGGAGATCGGCTATGAAATAGCGCCCGACCAGTGGGGCCGTGGCTATGCCAGCGAGGCTGTGGCGGCCATTGTGGGCTTCGGCATCGAGACGTTGCGCGTCCACCGCATCACCGCCTGGCTGGTGGCCGACAACGTCGCCTCGGCCCGCGTGCTGGAAAAGAACGGCTTCCAACTGGAGGGGCGGCTGCGCGACAAGGAGATGTACAAGGGACGCTACTGGGACGTGCTGATGTATGCGCGGCTGGTCGACATCCCCTAACCGCCGGCGGCGAGTGAACTGGCGGTGAATTGCGCCGGCGACCACTGGCAATTTTCTCGCCCGGCTGCTACACCTGTCTCTTATACACATCTCCGAGCCCACGAGACCGTACTAGATCTCGTATGCCGTCTTCTGCTTGAAAAAAAAAATAAAAAGCATATGTGTGACAGATCGCGCTATCATATGAGCTATAAGCAGAGAACGTAAGAGTACACAGTACATGCGCTGGAGATCAGAATCATATCGGAGTACATCAAAACGACTAGACGAAGTAGGATGCAAAAA
>CALLZA010000161.1 GCA_937858165.1 uncultured Ardenticatenia bacterium | reverse complement strand
TTTCGTTTGTCAGCTTAGAGTATGTGATTGTGCTGGTTATGTGTGTCGTAGATGTGTTTTTGTTCGTATTTGCGTTGGCTTTTTTGAGTTTATAGGATTTGTTTCGTTTATCATTCTGCCTGCTGTGTTCATGTGTGTGTTTTTTTTTTTTTCAAGCAGAAGACGGCATACGAGATCTAGTACGGTCTCGTGGGCTCGGAGATGTGTATAAGAGACAGCCTGTCCACAGATCGCTGTCGGCGTCGTAGGTCAGCATCGTCTCTTCGCAGGTCGTGTTCCAGTCGCCGGGGCAGCCCAGCGGCATCTGGAGCGTGCCGGCGATGGTCACCGTGTCGGGCGGTGCGATGTTCTCCGGGTCGTCGCGCTGGGCCAGCACGGCTGAGTGCGCGACGAGAAGCAGCAGCAAGAGCGGGATGAGTAGGATGCGCGGACTGAGGCGCGGGCGGGAAGTGAGCTTGGCGTTCATGACGACCCCCTACATAATATATTGTCTCATACCATAGCAAAGCTTGGGCCGAATGCCCAGAATAGAACACGGATGACGCGGATGACACAGATAGACACGGATCAGAATCAAAATGTTGCCGATCCATGTCCATCTGTGCCATCCGTGTTCTATTCGCCTATCACCATCGGCGGCGACAGGGCTTGTCGCGGCGGGGTCTACGTGCTGCACGTGCGGCTGGCCGCGCCGCGGGCGGTGGTCTTCGGCCGCTTCCGCGGCGGCCAACCCATCGCCGTGCCCGCGGGCGACATCTTCTACGTTGGCTCGGCCCTGGGCGGGCTGGCCGCGCGGCTACTGCGCCACGCCACGCGCTCTGCCGTTCGTCGTGAAGCGCGTCAGCGCGCTCTCCCTGCCGACGAAGAACGCCCTAAAGCGCCGGACTACGAACCCGGAACGCCCCACGCCATCCGCGACGAACTGGCCGCGCGCCTGGCCGCGGCCGGGCTGCCGGCGCGCCTGCCTGCGGCCAAGCGGTTGCGCTGGCACATCGACTATCTGCTCGACGAGCCGGACGTAGCCCTCGTTGGCGTCTGGGCCTGGCGCACGGCCGCGCCGCTGGAGAGCGCGCTGGCCAACCAGTTGGCCAGCCAGCCAGGTATTGTCCCGGTGGCGGCCGGGCTGGGGGCCAGCGACGACCGGGGGCAGACGCATTTGTTGCGAGTGGCGAGTGGCGAATGAAGAAACAGATCGCGGTTTGACGATAGTAAAGAACTGGACGGGGTTGCGCCATGCTATAATGAGGGCATCTGGCCGAGTTCGTCTCGCTGACGGCGCGGGAGTACGAAGACGCAATGGCACTGTACCGACACGGCTTGCGCTGGCGCGCCGAACTGAGCCAAACGCAGGCCGGAGCCGCCGAACCTGTTCAACGGCCCTGATATTATTATGGTAGACAGCCCTGTCGCCAGGAAGATGCAAGCCCTAGAGCGGGCGCTGAGCGAGTTACGCACCGTCGCCCCCATCACCCCGGCCGACCTGACCGCCGACTGGCGCATACAGCGCGCCGTCGAGCGCAACGTGCTCATCCTGGTCGATGTCGTCGTCGAAGTCTGCCAACGGGTGGCGGGCAACACGGGCAGGACGCGCCTGCCAAGCCTCGGTGATGCCGTGGCCCGTTGCGTGCGGCTGGGGGCGCTGTCGGCCGAGGTCAACTACGTCGGCCTCGTCCGTCTGGCCAACTTCCCGGTCTACCGCTACGAGACCATCGAAGCCGGGATGCTGGCGGAGATGGTCAACGGGCAACTAGATGACTTCGCGCGCTTCCGCGACGAAATGGGGGCTTATCTGGAAAGCCATAGGGGATGAAGCGACGCGCCATTGGTATCATGGGGTTCATCCTCGCCGCGGCGCTGTTGTGGGCAACGCGCGACGCGCTGGCCACCCGTCTCGGCCGCGGCAGCGTTGACGCCCGCCTGACTCTACGGCTGGGCCGGGCGGGCGTTACGCAGCTCGACTTCGGCCCCACGCCCGACCCGGCGCTGGTGAGCCTGGGCGAAGCGCTGTTCTACGACAAGCTGCTCAGCGGCAACCGCGACATCGCCTGCGCCACCTGCCACCACCCGGCGTTGGCCACAACCGACGGCCTGCCGCTGTCGTTCGGCACCGGCGGCTATGGTCTGGGCATAAGGCGCGTGGCCGACCCGCGGCGCGAACTGGTGCCGCGCAACGCGACGGAGCTGTTCAACCGCGGCTCGCCGGAGTGGACGACGATGTTCTGGGACGGCCGCGTGAACCTCAGTGCGATCTACGGCCTCACTTCGCCCGCCGGCAGCGCCCTGCCGCCGCTGCTGCAAACCGCGCTCCAGGCCCAGGCGATGTTTCCCGTCACCTCGCGGGCCGAGATGCGCGGCGTCCTCAGCGACTACGACGCCAACCGGCCACCGAACGACATCGCGGTGGTCAGCGACACGAACCCCACGCTCATCTGGACGCGGCTGACACAGCGTCTGCTGGCTGTGCCCGGCTACGTCGAACTGTTCCGCGCCGCCTACCCCGACGTGCCGGTCGAGCAACTGGGCTTCGAGCACGCCGCCAACGCCCTGGCCGCCTACGAGATCGCCGCCTTTACCTTCAGCGACAGCCCGTGGGACCGCTATCTGGCCGGCGACAAGACGGCGCTGTCCGACGCGGCCAAGCGGGGGGCGCTGCTGTTCTATGGCGAGGCGGGCTGTGCCCAGTGCCACAGCGGCAACCTGTTGACCGACCAGCAGTTCCACAACATCGGCGTGCCCCAGCTCGGCCCGGGCAAGCTGAGTGACGACCATCTTGACCTGGGCCGCTTCCTGGAGACGGGCCGTGCTGAAGATCGCTACGCCTTTCGCACCCCGCCGTTGCGCAACGTGACGCTGACCGCGCCCTACATGCACAACGGGGCCTACGCCGACCTGCGCGCCGCCGTCCGGCACCACCTGAACCCTGTCTCTTATACACATCTGACGCTGCCGACGAGCGATCTAGTGTAGATCTCGGTGGTCGCCGCATCATTAAAAAAACAACACACGTGTGTCATGCATATAGACAAATCATGCATACCAGAATGAACTACACGACTAACAATGAGTAATCAAACCACCACGATAACACAGTGCATAGTCCA
>CALLZA010000160.1 GCA_937858165.1 uncultured Ardenticatenia bacterium | reverse complement strand
TAGCGTTTCTTATCTTTTGCAGTCTTATTTTCTGCTGGTGTCTCTGTCTGTCGTCCTATGTTTCACTGTCTCCAGCCTCATATATAGTCCATGCCTCGTCTCTATCACTTGTTCTTCAGTGTATGATCTATCCTTTTTGTGATTTGTGTGTTTGTGTGTGTGTGTGTTGTTTTGTTTTTTTTTTTTTAATGATACGGCGACCACCGAGATCTACACTAGATCGCTCGTCGGCAGCGTCAGATGTGTATAAGAGACAGGGGTACGTCAGCGTGCGCGCGGCCTACGAGTGGGAGCCGGCGACGCTGCTGGCGGGCGTCGGCGAGGCGGACGTGCTCGGCGTCGAGGCGGCGCTGTGGTCGGAGACGCTGACGGCGATTGACGACATCGAGATCATGCTCTTCCCGCGGCTGCCGGGGGTGGCCGAGGTGGGCTGGTCGGCCGCCGGGCGGGATTGGGACGGCTACCGCGTGCGGCTGTCGGCGCATGGGGCGCGGTGGGAGCACATGGAGGTTAATTTCTTTCGGTCGGCGGAGATCGAGTGGCCGTAAGCCGTGGCTTGTCATGCGCAGTGCGATCTGTACACGATGTATCGTCTTCGACTATAATGACTTAGATGTGGCATGAGCATTGCGACAATTGAGATTCAGCCTCGTGTAGAGGTGGTTGAGTTCGCTGACGGGATGTTGTCCGTCCGTTTGGTGGATGGCCGCATCGTCCTGGTTCCCCTGGAATGGTATCCCCGGCTTCTCTACGCATCGGCCGACGAGCGCCAGGCGTGGCGGGTGTTTGAAGACAGCGACGGGCGCGACATCATCTTTTGGGAGCAACTGGATGAGTTGATCCCCGTCATCGCGCTACTGGCCGGTGTGCCCAGTCGTGAGTCGCGGCGGTCTTTAGAGCAGTGGTTGGCGAGTAAAGGGGCACAATAGGCCCATCAAACAGGATGCGGAAATATGACCGAGTATCTTCTGACTGTACCAGATGACATCTATCGCCGCGCGCGACGCATTGCCGAGCAGTCGAGACAGCCAGTTGACGCAGTCCTGATCGATCATCTGCGAACATTGGCACCGACTATGCCGGCTCTCGCTCCTCAAGAAGAAAATGAGCTGGAAGCGCTGCGCCACTTGTCAGACGACGCCCTTTGGACGATCGCCCGCGAACGAAGCAGCGCCGAGGAGAATACACGTCTTCAAGTATTGATGGACAAGAACACCCAGGGCACAATCGGTAGTCGCGAGTTAAACGAACTAGAGCAGTTGGTTGAGCGCGGGGAAAAGTTGATGCTACGAAAATCACAAGCATCGGCATTGCTCGCTCAACGGGGACACACAATTAACAGCCTGAGTCTTGCACCTCGTGACTGAGTTATCGCAAGCCGCGCTCCGCCGTCTGGTGCACGCTCGCGCCGCAGGCTGTTGTGAGTATTGCCGTACTTGCGATATTAACACCGGCCAGCAGATGCACATTGAGCATATTAACCCGAAGTCCGGTGATAGCGGCGACAATCTTTGTCTCGCCTGTCCAAACTGCAACCTGAGCAAGGGCACAGCGACTTCGGCTACTGATAACGTCACTGATGACGTTGTAACCTTGTTTAACCCACGTTCTCAGCAATGGGTTGAGCATTTTGAGTGGGCGGAAGGTGGATTGTTTATTCGTGGAAAAACTGCGACTGGTAGGGCTACCGTAGAACGCTTGAAAATGAACCAGCCGCGCGTCGTTCGCGCTCGGCAGAATTGGATTCTGGCGGGCACGCATCCACCCGCTGATCAGACTCCAGGCGAATAACCCAACGGCCGGGCTTGCGCCCGGCCGTTTCGTTTCACAGGCAGGCTGTCAGCCTACCGCTACGGCCGCCAGGTATCCTTCAACCCCACCGTCCGGTTGAACACCAACTGGTCGGGGCGGCTGTCGGGGTCGACGACGAAGTACCCTTCGCGCACGAACTGGAACTTGTCGCCGGGCTGGGCCTGTCTCTTATACCCATCTCCGAGCCCCCGAGACCGTACCAGCTCTCCTATGCCGTCTCCTGCTTGAAAAAAAAACACACACACGACAAAGATCTCACAATCCCAATTCCACCAACCGGCACGATCCCTC
>CALLZA010000159.1 GCA_937858165.1 uncultured Ardenticatenia bacterium | reverse complement strand
GTCCCTGGCGGTCGCCGGCGACCTGGGCGACGTCCGCGCCCGATGTGCCGCGTGGGCCGCCAGCGTGACGAGTGACCTGTGACGAGTTAAAAAGCGGGGCGATCATCTGGCTCTCGGCCGCCGTCACCTCTCCACCCGATACACCTCCACCTTCCAATCGATCGTCTGCCCGCTGACGCCGACGATCTGCAACGTCGGCGTGTCGCCCGGCGGCGGGCCGGTCAGCACGGCGCGCAACTCGGTCGAGGTGACGGCCACCGGCAAGCGGGCCACGGTCGCGCCGTCGGCGACGAGGCCGGCGGGGCCGGCGTAGAAGTGGGCCAGCGCGGCCAACGAGTAGACCTGGCCGCTCGTCGGCGGGTCGGCCACGCCCAGGGCCACGACCCACAACCCCACCCCGCCCGGCGGCACGGCCAACGGCCGCGGGAACACCACCGCCGCCGCGGCCAGGCCGACCGTCCGCGCCGCGCCGCTGTCGTCCACGCCGCCGAAGGCGCTCTCCAGCGGGTCGGCCGCGTCAGCCCGGGCCAGCCGGAAGCGCCACCAGTGGGCGACCTGGGCCAGCGTCGCCGCGTCGGCCGCGCTCAGACGGCCGCTCCCCCCGCCCGGCCCCGCCTCCTCCCCCTCGCTGCCCGGCAATACGATCTTGCTCATCGCTCCTCCTCAAGCAGGTTCCAGGTTCCAGGTGCCAGGGAAGAGCGCTCTTCCCTGGCACCTGGAACCTGGAACCTAGCCCCTAATCCCTATCCCCAAGCCACAACGCTGCTCTCCCCCTGCCGCTGGGTCAGGATGCGGTTGAGCGCGTTCAGGTAAGCCAACTCGTGCCGCCGGGCGTTGGCCGCCAGTTGGGCCATCATCAGGCTGCCGCCCGTCGGGTTGGCCTGCTCGGCAGCCTGTAACTGCCGGGCAGCGGCGAAAAGGACGTAGCCGAGCAGCACGTGGTGGTGGTCGGCGGGCACGGTCAGGTCGTCATTGGCCGTGGCTGCGCTGGCGTGTGGCTGCGTGTGGCGGACGACCAGCGTCTCGCCCGCCGCCGGGTCGAACGACAGCAGCAGCGACGGCGCGGCCGTCAGATCGTGGCGCGGCAGGAAGTCGTAGGCGGACGAGTTTTGACCAAAGCGGCGGCTCTTGTGGGCCAGCCGGGTCAGATAGACGGCCGGGTCGCGCCCTTCGGGATACTCGACGCTGAGCAGCGCCCGCGTGTCGGCCGGCAGGGCGTAGCGGCGCACCCCGGCCACGGCCGCCAGCCGCGTCTCGGCCACGCGCGGCAGGTGTTGGGAGTACTCGCGGATGGCCTCGTTGAGGAAGATGAGCAACTCCGCGTCGCTCCACGCCGGCGTGTCGCCTGCGTCGGCCAGCGCCGCGCGGCAGTCGGCCAGCAGGGCCGCGGCCGTCACGGCATACGGCGGCGCGGCCCGCGTTCCTGTTCCGGTGTGTTCAGTCACGTTTCCTCCTACTTCATGAAAGACCTCACGCAAAGATCGCCAGGGGCGCAAAGAACGCAAAGAAGAACTCTTCTTGGCGCTCTTAGCGTCCTTGGCGCTCTTTTCGTGAGGTTCTTAACACGTCACTCCTACGGAACGATCTCGGTGTCGGGGTTGGCGAAGTTGTAGCCGGACTTCTGGCGCCAGATGTAGACGGTGCCGGAGTCGAGGTAGAAGGTGATGATGCCGTTCTGGTCGGTTCGGCCGCTGGCGACGACGACGGAGCCGTTGCTGTCGGTGGTGGCCCAGACATCGGCGTCGGGGATGGGGTCACCGCTGCCGGTTTCGGTGAGGGTGTAGGTGAACTCGTTGGCGCCTGCACCTGGGCTGCTGCCGGACATAGCGCTGACTTTGGCGTCCAGTCGCTGGCCCACAATCCAACCGGCCTGGCCTGAGGTGTAGGAACCTGTCTCTTATACACATCTGACGCTGCCGACGAGCGATCTAGTGTAGATCTCGGTGGTCGCCGTATCATTAAAAAAAAAAACAATAAAACTAAATATACGGACGAGCAGTATGTGAACTCAAGAATAGAGTAATGCAAGATCACGACACTATTACGCACAGAGCTAGATAACAAAAGTTAGACCAAAGAGCATGAGTGAGAGGATAAGTGAAC
>CALLZA010000158.1 GCA_937858165.1 uncultured Ardenticatenia bacterium | reverse complement strand
TCACTTCGTCATGCCTCTACATCTGTATTATTCCTTAGTTGAAGAGTCAGGTAGGTGACACACTGGTCAGTTGGTTTTTTTTTTTTTTTCAAGCAGAAGACGGCATACGAGATCTAGTACGGTCTCGTGGGCTCGGAGATGTGTATAAGAGACAGGCCAAGTTCACGGCCGCCACCAACGAAAAGACCGCTGTCTCTGACAGCGGCCTTTTCGTTAGGAGAGAGGAATGAACCCTGCGTCTTGTTAGGGCAGCATGACGCCGTCGATGACGTGGATGAAGCCGTTGCTCGCGCGGATATTCATGGCCACGATGGTCTGCCCGTCGATGGTGCGCATCCCGCCGCCAGCCCACTCGACCTGAGCCATGTCGCCGGAGAGCATGCGGATGGACGCAGGCGGCAGGAAGGTGTTGGCGGCACGGTTGCCGTTGGTCACATGGTAGAGCAGAATGGGTGTCAACTGCTCCGCCGATAGAGCGTCGACCAGGGCCATGCCGTTGTCGAAGCCGAGGTCGGCGGCCAGCGCATCAAAGGCGGCGTTCGTAGGGGCGAAGACGGTCACGCGCTTCGGGCCATCCAGGGCATCCACCAGATCGGCCTTGACAACGGCGGCGACGAGCGTGGAAAAGTCTGGATTGGACGCCGCGATTTCAACGATGTTCTGACGCGGGCGGGCAAAAGCGGGCACGGCCAGAGCCAGCAGCAGGACGACGGCAAGGACAGAGTAGACAAGACGGTGAACGCGATTCAGTTTCATGCTAACCTCCAGGTGCGTAACTTAGACAGCTTCGTTTTTCTACGCGGGCCCCGATTCAGGCCTGCTCGTGTTGATGTGCGGGAAATATAACGGATTTGTCCAGGTATTGTAAATACATTATCCAGTTTGCTTATCTGCGGCTCATGATTGTCGTCATTGGGACGGTGAACAACGAGACAGGGTGAAGATAGAGGGATCTATGGGACTTTACAGGCGATTCTTGGGTGGGGGTGTGGGCAGCATCAGCCCGGCCGAAGCGTACCAGCGCTTACAGGCCAGGCCAGAGGTGGTGATTGTGGACGTGCGTCAGCCGGTGGAGACGCGGTCGGGGACGGTGCCGGGGGCGGTGCTCATTCCCCTGTCGGAGTTCGGCCGTCGGCTGGACGAGTTGCCGCGCGATCGGCCGATCCTGACCATCTGTCGCTCCGGCCATCGCAGCCCGCTGGCCGCGCGCCAACTGAAGCAGGCCGGCTATGACGTCACCGACGTGGACGGGGGGATGATGGCCTGGGAGCGGGCGGGGCTACCGATTGTTCCCCCTGAGCGATGATACGGCCCTTACTCGTGCGTGTGTGCCTCGGCGCTCCACTCGTGGAGGACAACCATGGCGAAGATGTCGGACTCAGTGATGATGCCGATGACGTGGTACGCTTCATCGACGACCGGCAGGCCGCTGACCCGATGCTCCAGCATCATCCGCGCCGCCTCGGCCAGTGTTGCCTCAGGCGTGATCGTATAGGGGTTGGGGGTCATGATCTTGCCAATGGTCAAGGTCGAGAGCAGGTAGTTCAGCTCCCAGATGCTCAGCGAGGTAGCCGGCGACGGTTCAGCGCTGCGCACGTCGCCGATGCTGACGATACCCACCAAGTGGCCGGCCTTGTCGACGACTGGTAGCCGGCGAATCTCCTCATTGGTCATGAGTTGGTGGGCCTCTGGTAGTGTCATGTCGGGGGTGATGGTGATGACGTCAGTCGTCATCCAGTCCCGGACGAGTTCTTTTTTCATGGTCGCATACTCCGTGCTGCCGGCATTGAAAAGGCCGCCTCGCTTGCTCGGGGCGGTATGGGTTCATTATAACAGCCGGGACGTGGGGCGCGACAGTAACAAACGTCACGATCGCCGGGTGACGTTTGCCACATCTCCTAAAAAAAGGGGAGGTGGCGCCACCTTGGGAATGGCGCCACCAGCAGAATGAACAGTTCCCATCGGGGTGGGAAGGAGTAAGGAGCATCTATAAAATAGGTTACAATCCTTGCGATGAACCTTACGGAAAGATGAGATTTTCACGGGTTCTTTTCGCTACTGGCCAAAAGGTGCAGCCGGTCAATACGCCCGCCCCATAGCGGGAAATGATGCACCGGGAAGGTTGTCTTATGATCATTCGCCCGGAGAGAAAGACAGATGAAGCGGCGATCCGCCGGGTCAATGAAGCGGCGTTCGATCAACCGGCCGAGGCCGATCTTGTCGATGCGTTGCGGTCGGCGGGGGCGGTGATTGGCTCGCTGGTCGCGGAGGTGGAGGTGGAGGTAGTGGGCCACATCCTGTTCAGCCCAGCTGTAATCGATTCGCATAGTCATCCAGGAAGCACAGCCCACTCCCACACACCAACAAGCTGTCTCTTATACACATCTGACGCTGCCGACGAGCGATCTAGTGTAGATCTCGGTGGTCGCCGTATCATTAAAAAAACAAAGAAGACGGTTGCGCAGCAGTCGGGCGTCTGGACTAAACACGAGACTACCGCTTGCAGTACCTGAATGTGACTACAGCACACCTCACGCGCAACACATAACCTACACTGGTGGGACCACTGACCTACATGCGTACTTAGGAG
>CALLZA010000157.1 GCA_937858165.1 uncultured Ardenticatenia bacterium | reverse complement strand
TTGACTAGATTATGAGTTCAGCTTCATATTTTATCGTCTCGAGTCGTCTGTGCACACTTATCGTGTTATGACGTAGTTTTTGTGCTGTGTGTGTGTGTTCGTGTGTCTGTTGGTGTTGACGCATGCTGTTTATTGTATTTTGTTTTTTTTTTTTTTGTTTTTTTTTGTTTGTATGTTTTTTTTTTTCAAGCAGAAGACGGCATACGAGATCTAGTACGGTCTCGTGGGCTCGGAGATGTGTATAAGAGACAGGGGGCGGCCTGTGCAGCCGCCCCTGTGGTGGCCGCACAGCGCCTTCGTGCTGTGCGGCCACCCATCCAGTTGCCCGGCGGCGCGCAGTCCGGCCGGACATAGTGAAGGTGAGGACTACTCCAGCGTCAGCGTATAGGCCACCAGATCGTTGATCTGCTCTTCGGTCAGGTCGGTGGCGTAGAACTGGTACATCAACCCTTCGGCGAAGCCCTCGACGATGTGGGCATTCGGCTCAACGATAGACTGACGAATGTAGTCGGCGGCCGACATACCCGGCACGCGGGTCTCGGCGCGGGTGGCCAGACCAGCCTGCGACGGGCCAACGATGACCACATCCGGCTCCAGCGAGTGGCAGGTGATGCAACCGGGGGCGTTGTTAGCGCCAATGGTCGCCTGGGCGAACAGGGTTTCGCCGTTCTCGGCGTTGCCGATCGCTTCAGCTTCGGGATTCGTTTCGGCGGGTGTCTCGGCGTCGCCACCGCCACAAGCCGCCAGCGCCAGCAGCGCCAGGCTAAGAAGTAGGACTAACAGCGTTTTTTTGAACATATGTGTACCTCCACGTACACGAATCGGCCAACGCCTTTCCGGTTTTTCGCCCGTTAGCGAATCTGCACCCCGGGTGAAGTCAGATTGATGTTGGCAATCATACTTACGAGCACAGGGCCGTAAGCGATGAGAATCAACAAGACAGTAGCCACCAGCCACGGCCGCCAGTTATCCAGCCAGCCCGGCGTCTGAATCTCTGGATGGAGCGACTCAGCCACCGGCATCTCTTCACGCACCTCGGCCCGCTTGCGCGACAGAGCCGTCGCCAGCATATTGCCGAAGAACAGCAGGCCGCTAATGCCGAGGATGATGCCACCCACAGCGGCCTCGATCTGCAACGGATTCCAGGCCGGGTCCAGGTAGGGCGCGGAACCGAGCGACGTGCGGCGCGGCGCACCGAAGTTCAGGCCAAGGATGTGCAGGCCGTTGGACATCAACAGCATACCGATGAACCACGTCCATGCCTGGGCCAACGCCACGCGGCGGCTGGCCAATGGCTTGTTGGTCAACGCCGGAACCAGCCAGTAAGCGATGCCGAAGAAGGTAAGTGTAGTGGCTGAACCAACAGTCAGATGGAAATGTCCGGGAACCCAGGCCGTGTTGTGAATAGCCAGATTCAAATTGTACGACGCATTTGTCAGACCGCCAATACCACCGAACACGAACAGGATCATGGCCAGGTTCTGGGCCGCGTAGGACGGGTTGCCCCAGGGCAGCTTGGTGATCCAGCCCAACAGCCCCTTGCCGCCCCGCGCCCGCGCACCGAGTTCCAGCGAGGCGACAACAGTGAACGCCGTGGCCATGCTGGGCAGGAAGAGTGAGTAGGTAAGAACGGCATGAATCGCCTTCCAGCCGGCGGGCACGCCGGGGTCAACGAACTGATGGTGCAGGCCGACGGGGATCGACAACACTAGGAACAGCCAGAAGACCAGCCGCGCCAACTGCTCGCTGAACATCTTGCCGCCGGCTTGCTTCGGCAGCATGGCGTACCAGGAGACGTAGGCCGGCAATAGCCAGAAGTAGACCAGCGGATGGCCGGTGAACCAGAAGAAGGTACGCGCCAGTTGCGGGTCGGTGCCGTCCGTCCAGCCAAGCACCCAGGGGACGATCAGAACCAGGATTTCGATGGCGATGCCCAGCGTGGCGATCTGCCACATGACCATGGTGATGATCGACGCCAGCGCGATGAACGGCGTCTTTTGGCCGGGGTTGTCCTTCCGCCACTGCCAGTAGGTGACGTAGTAGCCCAGACCAGCTACCCATGAACCCACGACTACCAGCACCAGCCCCAGATAGAAGAAGACACTGGCCTTCATGGGCGGGTAGAAAGTATAGAGCACCGACGCCAGGTTGGTCAGAATCGGAATGCCGGCCATGACCAGGCCGACGATCATGAGCACCAGCGCCAGTAGATTGATACGTGGCCGCTTCAGCGGCCGGCCGAGGCTGCGTGGGATGGCGTAGGTGAAGAAGCCGACGATGAAGAACGTCGTCCACACCAGAGCGTTGAGAACGCCGTGGGCGGTCAGTCCCTGATAGTAAGACTGAATGCGAACGCTCCCGATGCCGATCTTGGCCAGTGCCGGATACCAGTTGATGCCGACGTGCTCCAGCTTCTGGAGCGGCCCCATCGACCCACCGATAAATAGGGCGATCATGGCGATAGTGATAAACCAGGCCGTCAGGCGGTCTTCGCGCTTGAAGTTCTCGGGCGGAAGGACGGCCGACGCGGCCGCGACCGGTTGTGCTTTGCGTTTGGTCATTAGGTCTCTCTCCTCCTTGGCGGGTCGCCCTTACTCTTCGACCACGACTTGGCCGTACATGGTGTGGTGTAGCGCGCCACAATATTCGTGGCAGACGAAGTTGTAAGTACCCGGCTCGTCGAACGTGGCCGTCAGCACGCCCACCTCGCCCGGCAGGGCCATAATGTTGATGTTGGTGTCGATGATCTTGAAGCCGTGCTGCACGTCTTTGCTGGTCGAGTAGAACGTAACCCGCGAGCCGGCCGGAACGGTGATCGTATTAGGCGAGAACTGCCACATCTGGGCCAGCAGATAGACCTCGTAGTTGCCGGGCGACAGTTCGCGGATGCGCTCTTCGGCCGGCAGCCCCCAAGGCGACGGTGGCGTGGCCACTGTGCGCGGGTCGACCTTCTCGTAAGCCGTCGGCACGCGAATGCCAAACGCAAAACTGCTGACGGCCAGCGCTCCCATGAAGACCACCAGGAGCACCACTGCCGCATAGATAAATAGGCGTTCGTAGCGATCGATGTGCATTACTGGGTCACTCCTCTCGACAGCATGGTCAGGTAGGCGCTGCCCCACAGGGCGATAATCAAGATGATAAAGATGACCATCAGCGCGATCGTTCCCTGCGGTGTCTTGTACTTATCCTTTTCGTTCATGCTACCTCCTTGTTGATTGCTTTGACGTCCCCAGCGACACTCGGGAGACGTTGACAAACGTCATTGGCGCACCAGATAGCGCATATCGGCGGCAATATCCTCGCCCGGCGTCTCAAAGCCGTACAGCAGCCGTAGATAGCCTGCCTTGTCGATTACCAGTACGGTCGTCGTATGATCGACCAGATAACCGCTGGCCGCCGAACCTTCGTGCGCGCTGAAGTAGATGCCCAGTGGCGTGGCCGCGGCCAGCACCTCCTCTTCCGTGCCCGTCAGGCCAAGAAATGACGGGTCGAAGTAGGACAGATACTCGCGCAGGACTTCCGGCGTATCGCGCTGCGGATCGACGCTCACCATGACGACCTGCACCTCATCGGCCCGGTCGCCCAGCGCCGCCGGAACTTTCTTCAACTCGCTGAGCGTCGTCGGGCAGGCGTCGGGGCAGAAGGTGTAGCCGAAGTACAGCAGCACTACCTTACCGCGCAGGTCGCTCAGGCTGAGGCGCTCGCCGGTGCTGGCCGTCAGGGTGAAGTCGGCCGCCAGGTCGGGCGACTGGATAACTGTGCCGTGAAACGTCGGCGCGCCAAAGGGTAAGCGGCCGTTGACCACGCTCCACACGGCCACCGCGCCGATGAGCAAGAGTACCGCGGCCAGGGCAGCCCACAGGCCGCGGCGATTTGGCTTCAGTGAGGTAGGGGATGGGGTGGGATCGGGCTGTGAACTCATGGTCGTCCCTATCGTGGGTAACAGAGAAACAGGTGCGCCGCCTCGTAGCCGAGCCGAACGACGCCCTGGCTATTGGCCGCCTCTTCGAGCAGGAGATTCACGTCGCGGGCCAGCAGCGCCGGATCGAGCGCGCCGGTGCGGTACTCGGCCCGCATGATGCCCAGATGATCGACCAGCACGTAGCGCGGGTCGAACGTGACGCGGACGGGCGATTCGGCCGTCGCTTCTTTCGGCTCGGAGAAGTAGACGCGAAAGCCGCCGCCGACAGTGGTGCGCGTGCGCAGCGGATCGCCTGTCAGGAGTTGCCAATCGAGCGCGCCTGCCGGTTGCGCCCAGCCCGTCGCGGCCTGGCTCAGCCGCTCCGGTGTGTCGCGCTGTGGATCAAGGCTGATGGTGACAAAGCGCAACGGCGTGTCGGCCGGCAGCGCGCCGGTCACGTCGGCGCGCAGTGCGGCGATGTCGCCGTAAGACTGAGGGCAGGCGTCGTCGCAGTCGAGGTAGGAGAAGCTGTAGAGGGTTAGAAAGCCGCGCTGGTCTTCGCTGGTCACCGGCTGCCCGTCGCTGCCGACCAGGGCGAAGCCGGGCGACGGCGCGATGCGCGGCAGGACGACGATGGGGCGAATGATGTTGAAAGCGACAATGCTCAGTGCGAAGACGACGGCTACCGTATAGAGCCAGACGCGAGGCGAGCGGAACCACGAGCGGCGGTCTTGGCGGCTTTGAGAAGCCACCACGCGCTCTTCGCCTGCGTCAGATCCGCCGACGGCCGTATGATTCATCACCCGCACTGACCTCGCTCTGCCGGCACACCCGGCTCCCACCATGATCTTGCTGACGACCGGCTCCCTCACCCACGTGTGCCGGTCTCTAATCCGAGGAAGTATAACGACCACTCGCGTTCTGTCCACAGGATCGTCATGGCGCATTATGCTCAGGAATGCTTAACTTTTCGATGAGAGGAGCTTGTTTCCCGGCGGTGTCTCTTGAACTTCGCCAAGCCTTGTGATAGAATTCACATATCGTTCAGAATATTTTGAACGGGATGAATGCACTACAACACGGGCAGTTGGATACGTTCTTTTAGGCCGTCGGTTATAGACTGACCAGTCGGTTTGAAAGCATGTATAATCGAAACGATGACCAGTAACGATACGGATAAAAACCCCACCTGGCGCGACCCCGGCGCAACGCGCGAGCGCATCCTCGATGCGGCCATGCTCACCTTCTCGCGCCAGGGGTATCATGGCACCCGCCTCGACGACATCGTTGATGCCTCCGAAACGTCCAAAGGCGCGATCTACTTTCACTTTGCCAACAAAGAGCGCCTCTTCCTGGCCCTGGTCGATCAGTTCGCCGACCTGCTGGAGCGGCGCGTGCTGGAGGCCATCGAAGGGCAGGCGCGAGGCATGGCCCGTGTGCGCGTCGCCCTGGAGACGGTGCTGGAGACGTTCGGCCGCTACCGTCGCCCGGCCAAAATCCTCCTCGTGCAGGCCGTTGGCCTGGGCAACGTCTTCGAAAGCAAGCGCGCCGCCGTCACCGACCGTTTTGCCCGACTGATCGAGACCTATTTGCGCGAGGCCATCGACCAGGGCGACATCGCTCCGACCGATACCGAGGTCGTCGCCTACGCCTGGATGGGGGCCATCTATGGCCTCGTCATCCGCTGGGTAACGACGGGCGAGCCGGAGCCAGGGCGCATCATGGACGGCTTGGTACCGCTGCTACTGCGCAGCGTCGGCTACGAAGACTCGCGCCCCGTCGCGCCAACCCAGGAGCGTCCTGCGTCATGACCGCCCCTGTTGCGCCGCGCCTTGTTGAGGCCCCAACGCCGCCTCGCCCCGCCCCGTCGCCCGCTGCCCCCTGGGACGGAGCCGAAGCGCCACCTGCCCCGCCGCGCCTCGTCAGCCTCTACACCCCCGCCCCCGACCACAGCGTGGCAGCCTTTGTGCGCGCCGCCCGCGGCAGCGAACGCTTCTACTGGGCCGAACCGGGCGACGGGTTGGTGCTGGCCGGGGCCGGCGTAGCCGCGCACCTGGTCGCCGCGCCGGTTCTGCCCGATGACGCTGTCGAGAGGCAGCCGGCGCAGCGCTTTGACGAGATTGAAGCCCAGGCCCGCGCCCTGTTCGCCGGAGCACTGCTGCAGCCGGCAGCGACCGTACCGCCCGACGGCGCAGCGCTGGCCCGGCCGCGCCTCTTTGGCGGCTTCGCCTTCCAGGACGACTTTGTGCCCGACAACACCTGGGCCGACTTCAGCCCGGCCGAGTTCGTCTTGCCCCACTACCAGTTCGCCCAACGCGATGGTGCGGCTTATCTAACCATCAACGCCCTGGTGGGGCCGGACGAAGACCTCACGGATGCCCTGAGAGGGCTGGCCGAAGCCCTCGCCGCACGACTGGCCACCGCGGCCGAGGCGACGCCGGTGCCGCTCGGCGGCGCCACCCTGCGCTACCCCATGACCCGCGCCATGTGGGACCTGTCTCTTATACACATCTGACGCTGCCGACGCGCGATCTAGTGTAGATCTCGGTGGTCGCCGTAACATTAAAAAAAAAAACAGACAAAGGAAGCACGAGAGCGCAGAGCGAAATACACA
>CALLZA010000156.1 GCA_937858165.1 uncultured Ardenticatenia bacterium | reverse complement strand
TTCTCGTTGGTGTGGTTTCGTGTTTTCAGCGTCATGTGTTCTGGTCTCGGTCGTTGTGCTTATGTACTTGTACACTGTTGGCTGTCGATGTCAGGTAGTAGTGTGAGTTTTTGTCTATTGGTCCATTGAGCGTAAAGGTCGGTAATTATGTGTTTTGTTGTGTCAAGCAGAAGACGGCATACGAGATCTAGTACGGTCTCGTGGGCTCGGAGATGTGTATAAGAGACAGGCATGGCCCCGGTGAATGCGCCCATGAGCGCCTGCTGGCCGCGGGCGATCAGGTAATGGGTCAGGGTGTAGTTGACGAAGGCGGGCACGAGGCTGAGGGCCAGCACCTGGAAGACGCGACTACTGGCGCCGTAGGCCGGGCCGTAGAGCCACGGCACCAGCCACGGCCCCAGCAGCCAGCCGCCAACGGCCACGCCCACGCCGACGGCCAGCAGCAGCAGCGTCGCCCGCGCCCCCAACCGGCGCGCCCCGGCCGCGTCGTGGCGCAGTGCCAGGGCGAAGGCGGGGAAAACGGCGGCCATGATGGAGGCAGGGATGAGCTGCGCCGGTTCCGTCAGCCGGGCGGCGGCGCTGAAGTGGGCCACGGCCGTCTCGCCCAGGCGGTATTGCAGCAGCAACACAGCCAACCGCACGTAGGCGATGGACAGGAAGATAGCCACACCTAGCGGCAGCGATTGACGCAGTAGATAGCCCAACTCGGTGCGCTGCTGTGGCAGGCGGTGGACGGCCAGCTCCTCGCCCAACCGCGCCAGCCAGCCGCCGCGCCGCAACCCGACGAGACCTATGAGGGCGAACAGCAGCCCGACGACCGCCTGACTGACGGCCAAGGCCAGCAGCGTTGGCCAAAGCCACAGGGCCACGACGCCGGCCCCGGCCAGCACCAGCCGCGCCCCGGCCAGCAGCCACGCCTCAACGGTCAGGTTCTGCCGGCCACGGAAGACGTAGCCGACGAACTCCGGAAACGACTGCAAGAGGGGCAGCAGGCTCAGCAGGAAGACCGCGCCGCGCGCCACCGGCTGGCCGGCGACCATCAGCCATAGGGCGGCGGTGACGACGGCCGAGAGGGCGACTTTGAGCCGCAGCGCGGCCGACACCAACCCGTCGCCGCGCGTCCCGGCGGCGATTTCGCGCGTCAGCACCAGTTGCATGCCCAGGTCGGTCAGTTGGGCCAGGACAAAGCCGAGGGCGAGGGCGTAGTTGTAGAGGCCAAAACCCGCCTCGCCGAGCCGCCGCGCGGCGAGCAGCACCAACGCGAAGAGCGCCAGACGGCCGATGAGTTCCGATGTGAGCTTGACGAGGGCGTTGTGGCGGATGGGACGAGGCTGTGAATCCGAGTATTGCCGGGCCTGTTTATCCACGTAGGCGCAAGCGTAGCACCCGCGTACGGCGCTGTCTAGCGTCTCTCAGGGAACGTTTTCCCCTTGTCGCGCGGGTAGAGCAACCCGTGCTACATCAGACGGCGGTAGCGCCAGCGGGCCAGCGCCCCCGCCCACCGCCGCTGTCGCCCCGGCCGGCGATAGCGGGCGAAGTAAGCGTCGTTGGCGTGCTGCGCGGCCAGGGCAGCCGTGGCATCGATCAACACGTCCGCCCGCCGGGCGAGGCTGAGGCCGCGACCGGGCACGCCGGCGATGACGTTCGCCTCCGGCGGCCAGAGGGCGCGGCCGAACGTCATCTCAGTTCGCCGGCAAGGGCGGGTGGTCAGCACGTAGTCGGCGGTCAACAGGCGCGGGGGCTTCGTGGTGTAGAGATCGACGGCGTAGTCATAGCCGCGCAGCCGGTCGGTCAGCCGGTCGAGGCGATCCGGCCGCAACTCGTAGAAGCCATCGTAGACGGCCACGGCCTCATCCAGCGGCAGAAAGCGAAAGTCGCGCCGCCGCTGCTGTAAGGGCACCTGGAAGAAGGACGTGGCCCGGTCGAAGTGCGTGCCCGGCTCGCCATAGTTGGTCGTCAGCGATTCGCGCGGGTAGACGTAGAGGCGGCCGGTGTCGGCCAGGTAGCGGGCCTTTGTGCCCAGCCAGTCGTCGGCCGGAAAGGTGTGGAACAGGTCGTGGACGGCCGCTGTGCCCGCGTCCGGCCCGGCGATGGCCAGCCAGCGGCGAAACGCGGCCCACTGTGCGGCGCTGTAGACCTGGCCGTGGGGGGTGGACAGTTGCAGAAAGGTCACGTCGCCGTCGTCGAGTAGCGGCGCGAACGGCTGGTGGGTGAAGCCGTTGAACCACGGCGCGTTGAGCGACAGCCCGGCCAGGCGCTCATCGTCGCCATACACGGCCAGCGCCTGCCGGGCGTAAGCGTGGAAGCGAGCCGAGACGATCAGGTCGTCTTCCAGCAGCACGACCGCGCCGTACTGCTCGGCCGCCGCGCCGCAAAAGAAGACGTTATTCACCAGCCCCAGGGGCGCAGGCTGGGTGACGACCTCCAGCGGGCCATGGGGCCAGCGAAAGGCGCGAGCGGTGGCCAGAACAGCGGCGTTGGCCGCGACGTGGCGCTCGTCGGCCGGGCAATCGACGGCGATGAGCAGCGGCGTGCCGGGGGCGACGTCGGCCGCGGTCAATGTGGCCAGCAGCCGGGCCAGCGACGCCGGGCGGTTGAAGGCGGGCACGGCGATGGCCGGGTTCATCCGCCCCTCTCAGACCTCTGAGGTTTGCCGCAAACCTCAGAGGTCTTTAGAATGATCACCTGCGCCACTTCTCCCACGACCAGCCCCAGCGCTGCGCCGGACAGCGACCAGCGGCCGATGAGCCAGGCCGTCAGCCCGCCGCCGATGAGCAGGGTCAGGGCCACGGCCGCCGCCGCGGCGCGCTCCCGCCCGGCGACGACCAGATCGAGCGACAGTTTGAAGGCCACGACCGTCGGCGGCAGGCTCCAGGCCATGATGCGTAGCGCGGGCACGGCGGCGTCGAAGCCTGGGCCGAACAGCAGCGCCAGGACGGGCCGGGCCAGCAGGGCGGCCGTTGCCGCCAGCAGGCAGGACACGAGCACGAGGGCGGCAAACGCGCGACGGTAGACGCGGTCGGTAGCCGGCTCGCGGCGGGCGGCCAGAATAGGGAACATGGCCCCGAAGAAGGCCGCCGGCAGTGCTTTTAGCGCCTCGACAACGCGGGCGGCGGCGCTGTAGGCCCCGGCCGCGGCGTCGCCGTCGAGCAGGGAGAGCAGGAGCACGCCCGACCGCTGGTAGAGCAGCGACAGGGCCATCAGCAGCGCCAATCCCGCGCCTAGCCGCAAGGCCCGGGCCACGACCGGCAACGCCGGCCGCGCCCAGCGACGAACACCCGGCAGTGCACGCCGCGCCAGCCCGGCCGCGACCACCGCTCCCACGACCTGAGCGGCCAGAAAGACGGCCGCTGCTGTCGTCAGCCCGCCGCCGCCGGCCAGCAGGGCCAGCCCGCCCAGCGCCAGCGCCGCCGCCGTGGCCAGGCTGAAGACGAGGTAGAGGGCCATTCGCTCGTGGGCGCGCAGCAGGGCGCTATCGACGGTGGCGAAGGCCAGTGGGAAGAGGGCCAGCGCGGCGACGCGCAGAGCGGGCACCGTCGCCGGCGTCTGGTTAGGCAGGTGCGGGGCCACCAGCCACAACCCGACCACAAAGGCGGCCGACAGCGCCAGTTGAATGAGTAGAGCGGCGCTGATCGTCTGCGCCACGCTCTCCCTTGTAGGGTGGGTTGCATACCTGCCCTCTTGCATTCCGTCCACAGTTGAACGCGCCCCCGCCACTTCCCGAATCAGCAGCGTATCCAGCCCGAAGGTCGTCACCGCGTTGCCGATGAACAGGACAGCGGAGATGAATGCGAACTGCCCCAGCCCCGTCTCGCCCAGCGCTCGGGCCACCGCGACCGTGAACAGCAGCCCCATTGCCTGCCCGCCCAGCCGTGCCGCCAGTAGCCAGAACGAGTTGAGACCGATGCGCCGCAGCCAGCCGCCCCAGAGATCGCCGCCAGGGTGGCGGCGCAGGCGGCCGCCAGGATGGCGGCGATCCAGGTCAGCCACGGTTGCCTAGCCCAGAAACTCCATCGTCAAGATAAAGAAGTCGCCCCAGCCATTGAACGGCCAACGGGGGGCCAGGGCGTCGTCGAGGCGGGCCAGCCGGGCGAAGAGGCGCGGGTGGTTGACGGCGAACGTCTTGTTGTCGGCCGTCGGCGTAAAGACCGACAGCCCCTCTTGTCGCACAGCCCGGAAGCGCGGCCCGAACGCGCGCCGGACGGCCGCAGCGCTGAAGTAGGTGGTCATGAAGTGGACGCCCTCGACGTGGGCCAGCGTGCCGCCGGGGCGCAGCCGCCGCGTGCCGACGCGGGCGTCCTTGGGTATGACGGCCAGTTCCCAGAGGCAGATGCGCGGCATAATGACGACGGTGGCCCGCGCCCCTGGCCGCAGCAGCCGGGGCAGGTGGCGGGTGACGGCGGTCAGGTCGGCGATGCAGTTCAGCCCGCCGGAGTTGGAGTAGAGGCCGTCGAACGGGCCGTCGGCCAGCCGGTCGAGGTCGGTGAAGGACAGCGACTCGACCGTCAGCCGGTCGCCCAGGCCCAGCCGGGCGCGCTTCTCCTCGATGGCGGCGATCATGCCGGGGGCGAAGTCGGTGGCGTGGACGCGAAAGCCGCGCCGGACGAGTTCCACGGCGTCCTGCCCCGTGCCGGCGTTGATCTCCAGCAGGCGGCCGCCGGCGGGCATGACGGCGGCGATGTGGTCATAGAACTTGCGCCGCATACGGGCCATGTTGGCATGGTTCTCGCTGAAGGCGTCGTAGACGGTCGATTTGCGGCTGAAGGCTTCGGCCACGTTCTCGTAGTGCGCCTGGGAGTCAGGTTCCAGGTTCCAGGTTCCAGGTTCCGGGGGCAGCACGCTCTTTCCTGGCCCCTGGCCCCTGGCCCCTTCTTCCTGCGGCGTCGGCCGCGCCGCCTCTTCCAGAGTCATATGGCTGGGTGGGCGGACGGTGGTGGGCGGGGCCTCGGCCAACTGGTCGAGCCGGGCACGGGCGGCGGGCAGCGTCGCCAGGCGGGAGACAGCCCCGACCAGGGCGCGGGCGTGGGCCGGCCGCCACTGGGCCGGGTGGGCGGCGACGCGCCGAGCCTGGTCGATGGCGCGCCGGGCGCGAAACTCCTTGTGCAGCACGACGTGGAGCTGGCGGTAGAAGGCGGTTGAGAATGGCCCTTCGTAGAGCATGTCCAGGTCGGCCGAGTCGATCCAGTTCTGCTTGGCGCTTAACTGGGCGCGGACGCTGGCGTGGAACTTGGTGCCCGGCAGCGGGTAGGAGACGGACATGCCGATGTCGTCGGGGCGGCCGTCGCGCACCAGTTGCAGCGTCGCCTCGATGTCGTCGCGCGTCTCGCCGGGGTAGCCGAATTGCAGGAAGAAGCCGACGCGCACGCCCGCCTGGTGGAGGCGGCCGGCGGCGTCGCGGATTTGGGCGACGGTTGTGCCCTTCTCCATCGCGTTCAGGATGCGTTGCGAACCGGACTCGGCCCCCAGCCAGACGATGTCGGCCCCGGCGCGGGCCAGCGCGGCCACGTCGGCCTCGCTGCGCACAATCAGGTCGGCCCGGCTGAGGCATTTAAACGGCAGCCGGGCATCGCGCGCCTCGATCTCGTCGGCGAAACGCGCCCACCAGCCGGGCTTCAGGCCCATGATGTCGTCGGCGAACCAGATGTGGTCGGGGGCGTAGGTTTCCTTCAGCCAGCCCATCTCCGCGGCGACGCACTCCGGGCTGCGCGAGTGGTAGCGCTGGCCCCAGATGGGCTTGGCGCACCAGTTGCAGTGGTAGGGGCAGCCGCGCGTCGTCACCATATTCATAGAGTAGTAGCCATGGCGCTCGCGCCAGAGCCGACGATAGCGGGCCACGTCCACCAGATCCCAGGCTGGAAAGGGCAAGGCGTCCACGTCGGCGATGGGTGGGCGGCGCGGGTTGGCGTGGGGGCGGCCGTCGGCGCAGTGGGCCAGACCGGCGATGTCGCCCAATGGCGTCGCTGTGCGCCCGGCCAGCCGGTCGATCAGTTCGACCAGCGTTGCCTCGCCCTCGCCCAAGAGGACGTAGTGCGCCCCGGCGCGCAGGTAGGCGGCGCTGTGGTCGCTGGCGTCGGAGCCGGCGACGATGACGGTGCAGCCGCGCGCCGCGGCCGCGGCTGACATCGTGAATGCTGCCTCGCGCATGCGCAGCAGGCACATCTTGGTCAGATAGTTGAAGTTGTCTTCATAGATGACGGCGAAACGGGGTCGGTGGGCGTCCAGGGCAGCGGCCCACTCGGCTTCGGACTCGGCCAGCATGGCGTCGAACAGGGCCACGTCATAGCCGGCCTGGCGCATGACGGCCGCGGCGTAGAGCCTGTCTCTTATACACATCTCCGAGCCCACGAGACCGTACTAGATCTCGTATGCCGTCTTCTGCTTGACACAAAAGAATGCTGTCCTTCGATGACCGCCTTGACAGCATCCACACCCCTACCACGCAGCTCACTCCACCTGGCCGCCCTCACAGCCTCACCCATCCCCCGACACTTGGCCATAATCAACAGA
>CALLZA010000155.1 GCA_937858165.1 uncultured Ardenticatenia bacterium | reverse complement strand
TATTTGCGTACGACCGATAGTGCGTTGATGGTATGCCTTTCTGTGTATCACACAATTCTGTATTGTTTTTTGTTTCAAGCAGAAGACGGCATACGAGATCTAGTACGGTCTCGTGGGCTCGGAGATGTGTATAAGAGACAGGCTGTAGCCACCGCACCGGCAACCACCACACCCGAGCCAACAGGCGCGGCCACCATCGCCGCGCCCCCTACGCCCACGCCCCAACCAACGGCTGGGGCGACGCGGGACAGGGCCGAGGCCGCAACACCCACGCCCACGCTCTTCCCGACCTTCACCCCACCGCCACCGCCGCCGCGCGTGGCCGAGGAACACCTCTACTGGCAGCGCCCCGTACCCGCCGCCGGCCCCACGTGGACGGACAAGAGCTACCCCTACGGCAGCACGCGCGGCGGCATGCTGCGCCCGCACCACGGGGTGGAGTTCGTCGTGCCGTCGGGCACACCCGTGCTGGCCGTAGCCGCCGGCACGGTGCGTGTGGCCGGCGACGACAGCCAAATCCCCTTTGGCCCACAAACGGCCTTCTATGGCAACCTGGTTGTGTTGGAAGTAGCGGGAACGGGCCACACGCCAGTCTTTGCTCTCTACGGCCACCTCTCCGAAGTGAGCGTCGCTGTCGGGCAGATTGTCGCCGCGGGCGACGTACTGGGCCTGTCGGGAGCCAGCGGTGTAGCCGACGGGCCGCACCTCCACCTGGAAGTGCGCGTTGGTGAAAACAGCTACGACGCCACCCGCAACCCGCTCCTGTGGCTGGCGCCGCTGCCGGGCACGGGTGTTGTTGCCGGGCGCGTGGTCGGCGCGAGTGGCGAATTGCTACACGAAGCACCGGTCGCCCTGCAACGGATCGACGGCCGCGCCCCCTACACGGCCACCACGTCCTACGCGCTGTCCGGCCCCAACGCCGACGGCGTGCTGGGCGAGAACTTCGTCATGGACGACGTCGAACCCGGCTTCCACCAGGTCATTGTCACCGCCGGCAGCCGCCGCCACACGGTCGATCTGTGGGTCTACCCCGACCGGATCAACTGGATAGAGATCGCCGTCACCCCTTAGTCCCGTTCGTAGTCAAGCGCTTCAGCGCCGTCTGCCCGGAAGGCGCCGAAGCGCTCAACTACGAGCTACGACGACTCAGGATATACCCGGCCAGCGCCACCAGCGCCCCCAACGCCAGCGTTCCCACGCTGACAAGCACGCCAATGTCGAACCAGAACTGCTCCGGGAAGAGGCGGATGAGCGAATCGCTATACGCAAAAGTCCATGTCTCCGGCGGGAATAGCAGCTCGTGGAACTGGGTAAAGAAGATGGGCCAGGCAACGAGGATAGCCAGGGCGATGGCCGCCAGAGCGATGACCGTCGCCAGCCCGGCGTAGAAGAGCGTGCGCCAGCCATAGTAGCGCGTCGCCCGCGGCACCAGAAGCAGCGCCAGCCCGATGCCGACGATGGCCCCGGCGACGTAGGCAACGCGCTTCATGCCATCGGCCACGTTCTTCACGTCGATCATGTGGCCGATCTCGCGCTCGTTGTAGAGCGGCTCGTCGGTGCCCGGCAGACGCAACGCCTCCAGCATGTCGATCACCTCGGCCGCCGGTTCGGGCCGCTGCAAGTAGCGCAGCGTGCCCCGGGCCAACTCCAGTCGCTCCTCGTCGGTGAAGCCGAACGGGTCGGAGGCGATGCGCGGGTACTCGAAAGCCGGGTAATCCCAGGCGATAATGGCGCGGATCATGCCTAGCCCCAGAAAGAAGGGCATGGCCAGGATGACCAGCCAGCGGACGATTGTCTGTAATGCTTTGTTGTTCAAGCTTGCCTCGTTGTTATTGTCCCAGTGTGCCCAGACCGCCCGGCCCCGTTTCCAGCAGGTAGCGAATGACGATGGAGTCGCTGATCGTCTCCACCGGGGCGTGGTCGTCTGTGAAGACCACGCCGCCCGCGCCAACCGGGGCCAGATTGGCTGTTGCCGTCCGCAGGGCATCGCGCAGCAGCGGGTCGGCGTCCGGCGGCAGTGCGGCCAGGTTGGCCGCCAGGGCGTCGGGCGTCGTCGGCTGCCGCGTGGCCACCAGGATTGTATTCAAAGTGCCCGGAACGTCGATAGCATGGACGGTAGGAAAGACGGTCAGCAGCGTGGCGGTGATGCCGTCGATCAGCCGCCGGTCACCCGGCGCGCCGCCGACGTTGATCGCCAGTGCACCCGTCTCGCTCAGGCGCGCCGCCGCCTCGGCGAAGAAGTCACGCGTCGTCAGGTGCCACGGAATGTAGGGCACTTTGTAGGCATCGACGGTGATCAGATCATACGGGCCACTCAGACCGGCCAGGGCGTAACGGCCGTCGCCGATAATCGCCCGCACGTTAGGCTCGTTCAGGGCGAAGTACTGCCGCCCAACCTCGACCACAGCCGGGTCCAGCTCGATGCCGTCGATGGCGATTGGCCCGAAGACGCGCGTCAACTGCTTGGGGATCGTCCCCGCCGCCAGGCCGACGACGGCCACGCGCTGTGGTGGCCGGGCATCGGCGACAAAGTAGGGCGCAGCCAGCATGATACTCCACACCGACACGGTCGGCACGCGGCCGTCGTCGCAGTAGAAGGAGTGGTACGCCTGCCCCTCGTTCAACAGCAGGTAGTTGCAGTCATCCTGGCGCAGCACCTGAATGTAGTTATAGGCTGACTCGGTTTCATAGAGTTGGCCATCGTAGGCCTTGATTCCGCCGCGCAGACCCAGGGCCACGACCGGTACAAGGAGCAGCGGCAGCGCCAGCAGAGCGAGTGGCGCGGGTCGCCGCGCCCGCCACGCGCCCACCAGCCCCACCGCCAGCAACAGAACCCCAAAGATGACTGCTGTCCGCCGTGATCCAGCCAGAGGAATGACCACCAGCACCGGCAGGTACGTACCCAGCAAGCTGCCCAGCGTCGAGACGGCGTAGATACGCCCGCTGACCCGTCCGGCCTCGGCCACGTCGCGCACCGCCAGACGCACGGCAAAAGGGGACAGACAGCCCAGCAGCGTCACCGGCACGACGAGGGCCAGCACCACCAGCAGCAGCGACCCGGCCACTGCGCCAACGTTCAGGGCAGCCAGCGCCCCGGCTGCGCCGCGCAGGACGACGCTGGTCAGCAACAGAAAGAAGACGGCGGCGAAACCGGCTACACTGACCAAAGCGTAGAACAGGAAGGCGTCCGGCCGCCGGTCAGCCAGACGGCCGCCGATGAAGTAGCCAATCGTCAGGGACAGCAGCACCAGGCCGATGACGTTGGCCCAGACGATGTTTGACGTGCCATAGACCGCCTGCAGCAGCCGGCTGGCCGTGAACTCGACAGCCAACGTACTCATCCCGGCGACAAAGACGGTCAAGAATAGGTAGCGGCGGTCGGTAGCAGAACGGTCGTTGGCGGATTGGCTCATAGTTTATCGGTGGCGAGTAGCGCGTCCTCCTCTAATCTCTAATCCCTACTCCCTAAACGCCGCCCGCATCTCCTCGACCGTCAACTTGCCCGTGTTGCGAAAGATGATTGTCAACGGTTGATCATACACGACAAAGCTCTCATCGACCCGCCCGAGGGAGAGTGTCGGGCCGTGCTCCAGGTACTCGGTCACCGCTGCCGGCGGCGTCAGCCCCGGCCAACCAAACGTATCCGGCCACAGGGTGACGCCGAACAGTCGCGGCGCACGACCGCCCACCCACACCGGCTCATACCCCAGCCGCCCGTCGAAGAGCAGTTGGTGGTATTGTGATGAGACGGGGAAGCGCTCCGGCAGGCGCGGCACGACGCCGTAGACGCGATTGGAGAGGACAGTGATGTAGTCTGACGCGGCCAGCAACGCCAGGTTGGCCAGCAGCTTGGCCTCATCGTCGGTCGCGTCCAGCCGCGAAAGCCACGTCAGTTCGGCGTTGGGGAACTCCTCACGCCGGCGCTGCTCGCCGTCGACGACCATCGTCGCCGGCAGATAGTCGTCCCACTGTTCGCTGAGCAGCGTCGTCCCCGGCGGCACGTTGGCGTAGACCCAGCGCGAAGCGGCGTTCCACGGGTGTTGCTGACCGTAGATGGCGACGAAAGTCGCGGCGTAAAGCGCCGTGAACGCCAGGACGAGCGCCGGCGCGGCCACAGCCGCCCACGGCCAGATCGTCATCCGGCGCGCGCCGGCGACCAGCAGCGCCGCGCCGAAAAGGATCAACAGCGGCGCGATAGGCTGCATGTAGCGCATGTACTTGACGGCGAAGCTGCCGGTGATAAGGAAATAGGGCACCACCCACAGCAGCACAATGACCACCGGCTCGTCGCTCAATCGGTGCAGCAGTAGCGTGCCCTGGCCACGGGCCGTAGAGCGATTCCCCAGAATCGCTCTACGGCCCACGCCCAAAGCTGCCCAACCCAACCCGGCAAAAGCCACCACGCCCAGCAGCGGCCCCATCCCCCAGCGCACCTGCATCTCGATGAAGTACAAGTAAGGCAGCGTGCCCTCATACTGGCGGGTGAAGCCCAGGTCAGCCACACCGCGCGCCATGGCGTTCTGCTCGGCTACATTCTGAAGGTAGCAGTTGCGCGCCACGTCCTCCGGCAGGGTCAGCGGGCCGAAGCCCACCGGCTTGGCCGGCGCGGGGCAGGTGTTGTCGAGCAGGGCAAATGGGTTGGTCAGAGCGAACACCAGCGTGGCCACGCCCAACACCGCTAGCGCCGCGGCCCACCAACGGCGCGGTTGGCCCACAGCCCAGGCCGTCCACAGCAGCGGCAGCAGCAGCAGCACGGCCGTGAACTTGGAGCCGACCGCCAGACCGACCATCACCGCGGCCATCAGAAGCCACAGAGGACGGCGGGTATCAGCCGTGCCGAGAGCGGCGACCATCGCGTAGAGAGCGGCCATGACGAAGAACGTCAGATAGGGATCACTGGCGAAGAAGTGGGCCAACTGGACGTGCAAGACAGTCAACCCCAGCAGCGCCGCCGCCCACAGCCCCACCGTCGCGCCATAGAGCCGCCGGCCAATCAGAAACGTGAGCAGCACCGTGCCCACGTCGAACATGGCCGTCAGCGCCCGGCCAACGGCGGTCAGGTGGTGGAACTCGATCCGCCCCGCGCCGTTGAGCACGTCGGCCGTCAGCGACCACCCGTCGGGCAACAGCGGAATCAGCGCCGGCCCGATCTGCTCGACCAGGCGCGTTGCCAGCACGCCCAGATAGAGCGGCACGTGGCCATAGGCGAAGTCGCGCTGTTCGTCCTGTAAAACAACAATCCCTTCGCTGGCCGCCTGTGGCGGCCAGTGGAAGGGATTGAATGTCGATGTCTCGGGTTGCCAGTCGGCCCGGCTCAGGGAGCCGGGCGACGGGAAATCGATTGTCGTTGCCACCCAGGCGATGTAACGCTCATCCGGGTGGTGGTGCTGGAACTCGTCCCAGTCCAGGCCGGTCAGGCGCAGGGCAGCCGCTACCAACAGGGTAACGATCAGGGCGGCGCGCTGCGGGCGAGACACAGCCGGGTCTAGAAGTCCTCTTCGTCCTTCTTGCCCTTGGAGATGACTTCCACAGCGTCGGCCGAGCCTTCGCCGTCTTCGCCGGTTTCCTCTTCCTCGGACTGGGCAAACTCGAAGCGGGCCACGACCTGCGCCGGGTCGGTCAAAATCTCAACGCCCTTCGGCGCGGTGATGTCCCGGACGTAGATGGTGTCGTCGGCCGTCTTGATGGCGCTCAGATCGATCTCGATCTCGGCCACCAGATCGTCGGGCAAGCACTCGATTTCGACTTCGCGCAGCATCAGGCTGGCCACACCCAGGCCCTCGGCCTCCGGCGTTGCCGTGCCAACGGTCACCAGTTCGGCCGACGCTCGCAGCTTGCTCTTCATGTCTACTTCCATGAAGTCGATGTGCACGAGGTCGCCGCGCGTGGCGTGCTGCTGAATCTCGCGCACCAGCACGGTGCGCAGTTGGCCGCCGATCTTCACGTCGGCCAGGTGGGTCGTGCCGACCGTGCGCAGGGCGCGGCGTAGCGCCTTCTGCTCCATCTGCACCGAGACCGGCTCTTTGCGGCCGTAGATGACGCCCGGGATCCAGCCCTCGCGCCGCAACTGGCTCACCTGCTTGCCGATAACCTGGCGCGGTTCCGCTTCGATAACGATTCTTTCGCTCATGCCTCTGTGTCCTTCTCAAACCAACAACCAAACAGGTGCGGCGCGCTCATCGGGGACGGAGTTGCGCCCGAACTTGTACGCCACACCTGCTGCGGTTATATTCCTAACTAAACGTCTTGTCGGCTAAACGGTCGACGGGGAACGAGTTACATCGTACCCGACCGAACACTGAAGTATAGCCACAAAATCAGGCAAGTCAATTCGGGATGCAGCTTTCATGAGCGATCAAACGATGCAATTGGACAGCTTCTACCTGTCTCTTATACACATCTGACGCTGCCGACGAGCGATCTAGTGTAGATCTCGGTGGTCGCCGTTTCCTTAAAAAAAAAAAAAAAAAGAGAAACAAAGGAGGAAAACAAGCGACAAAAAA